>JBKJYG010000211.1:0-4311 GCA_046715905.1 Hyphomicrobiaceae bacterium
AGATTTGACTGCGCCGGACCTCGGCCCGTCTCGGCCAGCCGCGTCTCGATGTAGCGGAAGCGTCGCATGAACTTCTGATTTGCGCCTCGCAGCGCAGCCTCGGGGTCGAGGCGGAGATGCCGAGCCACATTGGCCATCACAAACATCACGTCGCCGAACTCCTCCGCCAATCGTGCTTGGGATTGGGCCGCGGCGTCAGCTTGCGTCGGCTGGGCAGCGGCTTCTTCTGCAACCTCCGCGAATTCGGCCAGTTCCTCGCGCATCTTGTCGAAGACCGGGGCCAGCGAAGCCCAATCAAACCCGACACGCGCCGCCTTGTCCTGCAACTTGACCGCGCGGGTGAGCGCCGGCAAGGCGCGGGGAACATCGGCGAGCAGGGACGGGGGGGCTGGCGCGGCAGCGTTTTCGCCACCACGCTCCCGATCGCGCGCCTGATCCCGCTTCTCCTCGGCCTTGATGCGCTCCCAGAAATCTTTGGTTGCGCCGGCTGCCCGCTCGGCCCCGGTTCCAAAGACATGTGGATGTCGGCGGATCATCTTGCGCGTAATCGCGTCAGCGACGTCGCCAAAAGCAAAGTGCCCGGCCTCTTCGGCGAGCCTGGCGTGATAGACGACTTGGAGCAGAAGATCACCCAACTCGTCCTTGAGGCCGACCATGTCGGCCCGTTCAATCGCATCCGCGACCTCATAAGCTTCCTCGATGGTGTAAGGAGCGATGGTGGCGAAGGTTTGCACCAGGTCCCAGGGGCAACCCGTTTGCGGAGTTCGGAGCTGCGCCATCACCGCCAGCAGATCCGTCATGGACGACTTGAGGGGTTGAGACATGGGGGCCTTCCGTTCGGTCTTAGGTCAGCTTGACGCATGAATCATTCAGCCATTCGGGGCCTGCAGGATTTTTTTTCAGAAGGTGCTGAGCGAACTTGCGGATCGCTTCAGTTCCGTCTAGGGTATGTGAGTTGGACTTTTGGCCGGACGACCGGGCCGTTGCACTTTGGCACTGCTTATTCAAGCACTGCCGGGTGAACGTCCAGAACCCCTCCAAATTTCGATCGAGAGTGCTGGCAAGCGCGCGTGCGTGCTCGTCGGCTTGCGACCATGTTAATCAGAAAGGACGACCCATGCAAAAGGGTACTGTAAAGTTCTACAACGACCAAAAAGGCTTCGGCTTCATCGCTCCCGATAACGGCGGCAAGGACGTGTTCGTGCACGCCACCGCGCTCGAGCGGGCCGGCATGCGGGGTCTGGCCGAAGGCGACAAGGTTTCGTTTGAAACCGAAGAGGATCGCCGCACCGGCAAGATTGCCGTCTCGACCATTCAGGCCGGCTGATCCAGCCCATCCTGATTTCGTGCAGACGTTGTCCGCCGAAGTTTGATCGACGCACCTTCGACCCAGCCGCTCTCCACAAGGGGCGGCTGTGTTGTTTGTAGCGATGGGTCAGCGAACGCCTGAGAGCGACACATCATGACGCAAGGCTACTCACGCGTCGACCGAGGGTGGCTGCTGCAGTCCGAGAGTGACGGGCCGTGCCAATCCTGCGGTGCGTGCTGCTCCTACTCAGAGGCGTGGCCTCGATTCACGACGGACCATGATGATGATCTGGCCCGTATCCCGCCCGAACTCATTGATGCGAGTGAAGGCGGCATGCGATGCGAAGGCGTCCGTTGCGCGGCGCTCACGGGCGAGGTCGGCGTCTTGACGGCGTGCTCGATTTACGCGATCCGGCCGGACGTCTGCCGGGCCTGCGTTGCGGGCGACGACGCCTGCCAGATGGCGCGCGCACGCCATGGCTTGCCGGCGTTGACCGGCGCCTGATCGCAACCTGGTCGAGCGCAAGCCGGTCGTCGCAGCAACGAACCCGCCGCAGCACATCTATACCTAGGGCAACGGTCAAATCGTATTCGCGTAATATATATTATGGAAAATACGTCACGTTTAAAGTCGTGAGCAAAGGTTTACGTCTGTGACAGCTTGATACTCCGTTTACTCGTAACTCGCGTAAACAAGTTGATCGAGCAGCCGAACGCCCCAGCCCGAGCCCCACGACTGGTTGATTTCGTTGCGGGCCGAATCCATGGCCGTGCCGGCTACATCCAGATGCGCCCATGGCGTGGCGCCATCCTTATCGGCATCCTTGATGAATCGCTTGATGAACTGCGCGGCGGTGATGGCGCCGCCATAGCGACCACCGATGTTCTTCACGTCGGCGTTCTTGGAATCGATCAGCTTGTCGTAGGATTTGCCCAGGGGCATCGGCCAGACGGTCTCCCCGGTCGTGTTTCCCGCAGCCTCGAGGTGCTGGCTCAGTTCGCGATTGTTTGAGAACAGCCCCGCGTGTTCCTTGCCAAGGGCCACAATGATGGCGCCGGTCAGGGTCGCCAGATCAACGATCATGCGCGGCTTGAAGCGCTCCTGCGCGTACCACAGCACATCCGCCAGCACCAGGCGGCCCTCGGCGTCGGTGTTGAGGATCTCGATCGTTTGCCCGGACATCGAGGTCACGATGTCACCCGGACGCGTGGCGCTGCCCGACGGCATGTTCTCGACAAGACCGACCAGCCCCACCGCATCAACCGGAGCGCGCCGCTTCGCCAGCGCCAGCATGAGGCCCGAGACGCAGGCGGCGCCCCCCATGTCTCCCTTCATGTCCTCCATGCCCGCCGCGGGCTTCATCGACAGGCCGCCCGTATCGAACACGACGCCCTTGCCGACGAAACAAAGCGGCGGCTTCTTGCGGCGGCCCTTGGCACCGTTCCATTGCAGCACGACAACCCGGCTCTCGCGTACGCTGCCTTGGCCGACAGCCAGCAGCGCGCCCATCTTCAGTTCGCGAAGCTGATCAACGCCCAGCACCTCGATCTTGAGATCGGGCACGTCAAGACTCGCCAGACGATCGGCGAATTCCACCGGGCCCAAGGCGTTGGCCGGCTCGTTGACGAGATCGCGCGCGAGATAAACGCCGTCGGCAACCGCTCCAAACCGCGTGAACAGCGTCGCGGCGGCCGCCGGGTCGGCGCAATGGATATCCAGCTTCGGGACGCCCTGAGCCGGCTCGGCGCCGTCCTCAACTTTCCGGGTCCGATACTGTTTGAAAGCGTAGGCCCGCAGCACCGCACCCTGCGCGACGAGGGCCGCCGTCTCGGCCGCCACTTCCGCCGCCCCGCCCTCCACGACCAGGCTCGCCGCCTCGCACTTGCGCTGCAAAACCTGCGCATAGGCCGCACCGCCAAGGCGTGTGCGATTGAGCGCCGACTGACCCTCCGCCGCCCCGGATCCCAGCAGAATCACCCGCTTCGGGTCGATGCCGGCCGGCCCCAGAACTTCGATTGCCACGCGGGCCTTGCCAGTGAAGTCGGCTGCTTCGATGGCGCGGCTGAGCGCGCCACCTGATGCAGCGTCGAGGCTGGCGGCCTTGCCGCTCAGGGGCGCGCCCTCTGCGACCATGAGGACTGCCACGGGTGCCAGAGGCCCATCCAGCGGCAGAAATCGGATCTGGGGGCGCTGGGTGGTCATCATGGGCTCCGATCGATGACTGGCGGCTAGGGGACCACCGGCGCGGGAGAAACAACCGAACGCAGCAGACCGCGCCCGCCCTCAGCAGCAGACACGTTCGACCGGTTTTGGGTTGCAGATCCTCGCGCGTGGAAATCGGCAGCGGCTGACCATATTGCCTCGGGCAAAAATGGCAAGCACGCCGCTCAGCACGGTTATGCGAAGCTGACTGCGACGTGGAGGCGTGAGCCGCAGTTCGGACACCATGGTATGGGACGAGCGCTGATAAACCGGGTTACGGCCTGCCCGATCGTGGAGCTGGCAAAGCCCGCGTCCGCAAGGATCCGCACCAGCCGCCATGACGCTTTTTGCGCGCTACATTTTTCGGCAGGCCGCAGGCGCAGTGCTCTTGATTCTGCTCTCGCTGACAGGCGTGGTTTGGATCGCGCTGGCCCTTCGGCAGCTCAATCTGGTGACATCCCAGGGCCAGGACACCTGGATGTTCATCAAGATGACATTGCTGGCGCTTCCCAATCTTATGGCGCTGATCGCACCCATCGCGCTACTGGTGGCCACGATCCACGTGCTCAACCGGCTCAACGGCGACAGCGAGCTGATCGTGCTCGCTGCCGGCGGGGCGACCATCTGGCATGTGGCCCGGCCGCTGCTCGTTCTGGCGCTACTGGTCTCCGTTGCCGTGTCGCTGGTTAATCACGTGGCTATGCCGTGGAGCTTGTGTCTGCTGCGGGAATACGTGATCCAGGTTCGCACCGACCTCATCACACAGGTGATCCAACCCGGACGTTTCTCGAGTCCAGAGC
>JBKJYG010000212.1:0-2678 GCA_046715905.1 Hyphomicrobiaceae bacterium
TCTCCTCGGCCAGGTACTTCGAAGCCAGCCCGCGCTGGCCGATGTATTTGCGGGCCCATTCCATGTTGAGCGGCTCGGATTTGCACGTGCCCTGGCCGAGATCGACGCGGAGAATTTTCCCAGTCCAACCCATCGTATGTTCCCTTACTGTCGGCCGACGGCGCAACTGCCTGATCATGCCCGTGCGCGGCTCTCCAGCAAACAACCTTGACGCATCAGGCTCAGTGCGCGGTCGGAGTTTTGACGCTGCGTTCGGTGTTACCGGCATCGGTTTTCTTGGCCCACAGGGCCATCCGGGCAAAGCCCGACTGCTCGATATCGGAATAGGTGATGGCCTCGGTCGGACATGCTCGACGCAGGCAGGCTTGCCCTGGCACAGGTCGCACTTGATCACCTTGCCGGTCGAGGCATTGTAGTTGATGGTTCCGAACGGGCAGGCGATCGTGCACACCTTGCAGCCAACGCACAGGCTATCGCTGACGATCTTGACGCCGAAGGCATCCGTTGAAATGGCATTAACGGGGCAGGCCTGCTGACACCACGCCTCCGCACATTGCGTGCACGTGTAAGGGACAAAGCGGGCGTCCTGATGGAAATCAAACACGCGGATGCGCGACTTTGACGGGGCGAACACGCCCTCGTTCTCGTATGAACACGCCATCTCGCATTGCTTGCAGCCGGTGCATTTGCCGGCATCGATTACGAGCGCCTTGAGCATCCCCTCGTCCTCCGCTGCGCTGCCGGCCGCTTGAGCCGCGCGCCAGTCTGAACCGCAGTGGCTCAGACTAAGCCTAAACAGCGCCAGACGAAAGCGGCTTCATTTAGCCGGCAACGACGTCGGCGGCCTCTCGCCCCGTCCGATACGCGCTCACCGGATCAGTCCCAGCGGGGGAGTTTCGTGTCCAGCCAGTCGGAGCTGCGGCGCCTCAGGCGGCGCCGTAGCCCATGACCGTTTTCACCTCGAGGTACTCTTCGATGCCGGCCTGCCCCCATTCGCGACCGTTGCCGGACTGGCGATAGCCGCCGAAGGGCGCATTGGCGTCCGCCGGGGCCATGTTGATGGTGACCATTCCGGCTCGAATTCGGCGAGCGACGCGGCGCGCCCGTTCAAGATCGGTGCCGCTGACATAACCAGCCAGCCCGAACGGATGATCGTTGGCGATCCTGATCGCCTCGTTGTCGCTGTCGTAAGCCATCAGTGCGAGCACCGGCCCGAAGATTTCCTCGCGCGCGATGGTCATCTCAGGCGTGACGTCGGCAAACACGGTCGGGCGCACGTAATAGCCTCGGCTTAGGTTTTCGGGACGCCCCGGCCCTCCCGCGACGAGGCGGGCTCCCTCGCGGATGCCGGCCTCGATCAGCGTCTGGATTTTATCCCACTGCACGCGGGAAACGACGGGGCCCATTTCGGTCTCGGGGCTCTGCGGATCGCCAACCTTGAGAGCTGTTGCGACAGTGCCCGCGAGCGAGGCGGCCTCATCCAACTTTGCCCGCGGGACCAACATGCGCGTGGGCGCGTTGCAGGACTGGCCGGAGTTGCGGAAGCAAAGTTTCGTCCCCTCGGTCACGGCCTGCACAAAATCGCAGTCCCCAAGCAGAATATTGGCCGATTTGCCGCCGAGTTCCTGGCCAACGCGTTTCACGGTCGGAGCGGCGCGGATCGCGACGTCGATACCCGCCCGCGTCGACCCGCTGAAGGAGATGCAGTCGATGCCGGGATGCGCGGCCATGGCAGCGCCCACAGTCGTGCCGTGCCCGTTGACGAGGTTGAAGACGCCCGCAGGCACCCCGGCCTCATCGAGGATTTCGGCAATCAGGAGTGCAGAGAAGGGCGCGACTTCCGAGGGCTTCAAAACCATCGTACAGCCAGCGGCCAGCGCCGCCGCGACTTTACAGCAGATCTGATTGGCCGGCCAATTCCACGGTGTGATCATGCCCACGACGCCGATTGGCTCGTGCACGAGAAGGGTCGCGGACGATCCACCTCGAGATCCTTGAACTGGCTCGGTGAAGTGAAACCTCTCGAGGATATCGTGCGCGACCCGGAAGTGACCCATGCCGGCGCCGGCCTGAAAGCGGGTGGCGAACGAAATCGGCGCGCCCATCTCCGCGCTGATCGTGCGGCCCATTTCGGTGAAACGGCGCTTGTACACCCCGCCGATCCGTTTCAGCAGCGCCAGCCGATCGGCAACCGAGGTCGCAGCGAAGGTCTCAAACGCCCGGCGTGCGGCAACGACCGCCCGGTCGACGTCGAGGCTGCCGCCGAGCGCCACCTGGCCCGTGATGTCCTCGGTGGCTGGGTTGATCACGTCGGCCGTCTCGCGCGTCGAGGGTTCGACCCAGGCGCCGTCGATGAAGAAGTGCAGGGCGTGCGTGCGGCTCATGGGGGACCCCGTGCGGGAAGCTCGTCGGTGCTGCCGCAGCGATCCACGGTCCACGGCCTCCTGTCAACGAGCCGGGTGGGGGTGGGGCGCACAAACGACAACGGCGCCCGAAGGCGCCGTTGGTCGACCCAAATGAAAAAGGGCCGCTTTCGCGGCCCTTGTAGCGGCAGCCTCTAGGCTGCCTGTGTCACTGGACTAGGGAGCTTTTTGTCGTCGTCGATCACCCTCCCCGATTTCAGTGCGATGCCGATGTATCTGACCCGTCCCGCGATCTTGGCTTTTGTCACGTTATTC
>JBKJYG010000213.1:0-6798 GCA_046715905.1 Hyphomicrobiaceae bacterium
CGCAAGACTGGCTGAAGCGGTTGGCAAACCCGTCAGCTGCTGGTTAGAACGATTAATCGGGCACCATAGGTCCTCCACAGGGCCAGCCCGTGCGGAGCGGTTATGCGGATTGTGAAGCAAAGCTGGGTGAAGCAAAGCTGGGTGAAGCAAACCTGGACGATCAACAGCTTGGTCTGCCTGACGCTCGTACTCGGCGCGATCCTAGGCGGCTGCGGCACCAGGGGGGCGCTGGAGTACCCGGCTGAAAGCAAGGCTTCGGACACCGCGTCGGCTGATTCGGGACAGGGCAAGCCCGAGAACGCGGCCCCCAAACCCCACAAGCCGTTCGTCCTCGATGGCCTCATTCGTTAACGCTGCCTTGAACCAGCCGGTCTAGATTGACCTTGCCATGCACCATTTCCTGTACCGAAACGGTGTCCTGCACGCCGAGGGCGTGAACCTCGCCCATGTTGCAGCCGCTGTCGGGACGCCGGTCTACGTCTATGCGTCAGCCACCATCGAGCGCCATTACCGCGCCTTCGCCGGCGCCTTTGCCAACCAGCAGGCCCACGTCTTCTACGCCATGAAGGCCAACAGCAACCTGGCGGTGCTGGCCATTCTGGCCCGATTGGGCGCTGGCGCCGACACCGTCTCTGAAGGAGAAATTCGCAAGGCCCAGGCGGCCGGCATCCCGGCCTCCCGCATCGTCTTTTCCGGCGTCGGCAAGTCTGATTCGGAGCTCGCCTTTGCGGTCGACCAGGGACTTTACCAGGTCAATATCGAGACCGAGGGCGAGTTGCATGCCCTCGCGAGCATCGCGGTGGCACGCGGGCGCCGGCAAGCAGCCGTCCTGCGCGTCAATCCCGATGTCGGCGCGGGTGGGCACGCCAAGATCACGACGGGCTCCAACGACAATAAGTTCGGCATCGGTCTGGCTGAAGCTGACCGGCTCTACGATGTCGCGAGGGGCCTTGCCGGCATCGATATGCTTGGGTTCGCGGTGCACATCGGCAGTCAAATCCGAGAGCTTGACGATCTGGAGGCCGCGTTTCGCCGTTTGAAGGACTTGGCCCTGGCCGTGCGTGCCCGTGGGCACGCGGTCCAGCGGCTGGATCTTGGGGGCGGGCTTGGCATTCCCTACGACATGGCGGAGGCCGAGAGACATGGCCCGGACCTCATCAACGCCTACGCTGCAATGATCGAGCGCATGTTCCATGGCTGCGGTTTTGAATTGGGTTTCGAGCCGGGCCGCATCATCGTGGGAAATGCCGGCGTTCTGCTGACGCGGGCCTTGCGACTGAACGAGCGGCCGCAAAAGACGTTCCTGATCGTCGACGCGGCAATGAATGATCTCGTGCGTCCGGCCATGTACGATGCGTTTCATGACATTCGGCCGGTCCTGCAGCCAGCGCCCGACGCTGCCGCGTGTCGTTACGATGTGGCAGGCCCAATCTGCGAAACCGGCGACACGTTCGCGCGGGAGCGCCCGCTGCCACCTCTGAAGCCGGGCGAGCTCCTCGTGTTCATGACCGCGGGCGCTTATGGCGCCAGCATGTCATCGACCTATAATTCGCGCCTGCTGGTGCCCGAAGTTCTGGTGAGCGGCGATCGCTTCAGCCTCGTGCGGCCCCGCCAGTCCTACGCCGACCTCATCGCTCAGGATCGCGTACCCGATTGGATGTAGCGGACGCCTCTAGGTTCACTTGGATCATCCAACAGACTACTGCGAGGCTTGCTTCTTGCCCCACAGGTCCTGCAGGCGCGCATCCCGCCCGCATCCCGCCCGGTAGTACCCATACCGGATCGGGTTTTTCTTATAATAATCCTGATGATACTCTTCGGCCTTGGTGAACGTCCCCGCCTCCAGGATGTCGGTGGCGAGCGGTTGCTTCAAAGGGCCGTTCGCCTGGAGAGCGGCCTTGGAGGCCTCGACAAGTTTTTTCTGCTCGTCCGACGTATAGAAAACGGCGGTTCGGTAGCTATCGCCCCGATCGCAGAATTGACCGCCTTTGTCATAAGGATCGACGGATTTCCAGAACACGTCGAGGAGCTGCTGGTAGCGGACGCGGCTCGGGTCGAAGCTGATCTGGACGGCTTCGATATGACCCGTCCCGCCCGCCGTGACTTGCTGATAGGTCGGGTTGGGCGTGGTGCCGCCGATGTAGCCTGACACCGTCGAGAGCACGCCTGCGACTTTGTCGAAATCAGCCTCCACGCACCAGAAACAGCCACCCGCGAAAATGGCGATCTCCGTCTTGTCCGGCTGAGCGCCGGAATTCGCCGGCGGCGATTGCTGCGCGAGGAGTGGTCCGGCGCACCCGATCAGCAGGCCAACTGCTGCAATCAACAATCGAAACCGTTGCATGTGGTCTATCTCCGGACGCGTCAGGATTTGGAGGTCGCAGTCTTGTCGGCTTTGGGTTCGAAGGTCATCGCGACGCCGTTCATGCAGTAGCGCAGGCCCGTCGGTTTCGGTCCATCCTCGAACACGTGGCCCAAATGCCCGCCGCAGGTCGCGAAGTGCACCTCGGTCCGGGTCATGAAGAATTTACGATCAACCGTGGTGCCGATCGCCTTATCAATCGGCTTCCAGAAGCTCGGCCAACCCGTGCCGCTGTCGAACTTGGTGTCGGATTCGAACAGTTGCGCCGTGCAGCCGGCGCATTTGTAGACGCCGGCAGTGGAGATCTTATCGAGCGGGCTCGAAAAGGCGCGCTCCGTTCCGTGTTCGCGCAAGACGTAAAATTGCTCTTTGTTGAGGGTCTTTTTCCACTCTTCCGGGGTCTTGGTCACGGGGAAAGCTCCTTTCGTGGGCGGGTCGGCGGCCACTGCACTGCTGCGCCCGAACATGCCGGTCGCGGCCACCGCGGTCGTCGACATCAAGAGGGTATGGAAGGCGCGTCGTGACAGCATGGCTTGACCCTTTGGGGCTCGCTGCATGGATCCGGTCATTGGCGTCAGCCCGATTCCTTTGACTTATCCGTATATAGGCATTGCTGCGGAAGCGTTCAAAATCACGACTTTTCACGATGCGAAGACTTGGGCGTGACCCTGGGCAGAGCTAGCTCAGCTTGGGGTACACGGCGGTCGAGCGCTGGGTGGCCGATCTCCAGGTGCCGCTCGATTTCGGCTTCACCCCAGATACACGCGGCCGCCATCAGCTCGGCATGGCGATGCCAATCCAGGATACCCATGTCCGAGGGAAGAGGGGGAACCAGCACCAGGTCCTCGCTTTCCAGATGCTGCTCATAGCCTTGACGGTTGGCCATCAGGCTTCTGAACAAGACCGCCCCAAGGCCTGGCGCAGCCGGAAGCGGAACCCTCCCGAACGGCTGCATCAGTCGCCTGACCATGGCCCCCCGGGATGGCAGGGAGCGGTAATCCACACGAAACCGCTCCAACTGCGGGACTTCGAAAGCGATGACGATGTTGGGACCCCGTTTCAGCTCGTGCATGAGCCGGATCGGCACGTTGTCGAGCAGGCAGCCGTCAACCAGCATCTGCCCATCCTCGGTATAGAACGGCGGCAGCAGAGCCGGGATCGATCCCGACGCCCGGATCGCCGACCACAAGTCTCCGGCCACATGCTTATGCAGGGCGTAGCGCGAGAGATTGGTCGATACGGCGAAATAGGGGATCCAGAGATCCTCGATATCGATTCCCTGATAGTGCCGCGCCAGCAGACGATCGAAGTGCGTGTGGTCGAGCAAGCTGTAGCGCGGCCAGGTGAACCGCCGCAGCGCGCGATTGGCGACGAAAATATCGTGGGTCGAGCGCACGATCTCATCGGGCGGCTGGCCCATGGCGAAAGCCGCAGCCATCGCGCTGCCGCCCGAGGTGCCGCCCATGATGTCGAACGCGATGCCGCTGCCGACGAGCGCCTTATAGAGGCCCGTATGGGCGGCACAGAATGCGCCACCGCCGCACGCGACCAGCCCGAGCGCCCGGCCCGTCACAAAGCGGCAGAGCCGGTCGACATCGGCCCGATCCGTCATCGCCACGTGATGGTGCATGGCGATGGCACGGGCCCCGAGCCAATGCCGGGTACCCTCCGGAGCCAGCCGTTGCGGGTGCACAAGCACAAGCCGATGCGCGGAGGCTTTCAGCAGCCGCGCGGCCAGCCGCTCGTGCGCGTTTTCGGGTATATCTCCCGATACACTGGGCAAGCTCGTGCCGATGCGCAACACGAGGTCGGCTTGGCGGATGGCCTTCTCCGACCATTCGGTCAATTCCTGGTCGGCGACGAAGAAGACGAAATCATGCGCGCTTTCGAGCGCGTTGAAGGCTTCCGTAGCCTGTCCGCTCGCCAGGTCCCGAACGCTCCCGCCGACGATCGATGCGAGGTTGCCGCTATCCAGCAGGATCGTCCGGCCAACGCTCGCGAAGGCCTGGTGGAGAAGCTCCAGAAACCGTGGCGGAATGGCCCCGGGACCGGCTGGGATGACGGCGATGGTGCGTGCCGTGTCGATCAGACTTGGATTGCGGCCGGCGGTCTGATCCGCCAGACGCCCGGCCAGTGTGGCTGTCAACGTCCGCCAGATTTGAGGCGCCTGTTCGCAGAGTCGCTCGAATTCCACCCGTCCTATGCGCAGGACGATGCTGTCACGCACCGCGGTCACCGTGGCCGTGCGCGTGCCGCCCGCCAGGAAAGCGATCTCCCCGATCGGCGAGCCCGGCCCGATCTCGGCCACGGGCGTCTCGCGCCCGGCCAAACGAACATCGAACCGCCCCGACACCACGATGAAGAGCGCGTCCGCCTCCTCCCCCTGCCGCACGAGGACCTCGCCGCGGCGGAGAGGCCGTTTGACGAACTCCCCCTCCAACACCGCGCGAAGCTCGGGGGAGAGGTCGCGAAACACATCGATAGAGGCCAAACTCTCGGTTGGCGATCGCGAGGACATGCGAGTGGAACGCCTTATCGGTAACCGAAGCCGACTTTCGATCCAACGGCTCCCCAACCAAATCTATTCCATCAGACTTCGTTTCGGGAGCAGAGTTCCAGCCTCCGAAGTTACCGTTGGTGTCATAAAAATGGGACCCCGAAGGGTCCCTTGAGTCTCGGTCCCGGCTGCAGTCTCAGGACTATTTCGCCTTGGAGGCCATGTCCTCGACGTAATCCCAGTTGACCAGACTGTCGACAAAGGCCTCGAGATACTTGGGCCGCGCGTTGCGGTAATCGATGTAGTAGCTGTGCTCCCACACGTCGCAGCCCAGGATCGGCTGCGCACCGTGCATCAGCGGGTTCTCGCCGTTCGGCGTCTTCATCACCTCAAGCTTGCCGCCCTTGAGAGCCAGCCAGCACCAGCCGGAGCCGAACTGGGTTACACCGGCCTGCACGAAATCGGTCCGCATCTTATCGTAGCCGCCATAGCTTTTGACCAGCCCTTCGACCTTCGAGGGCAGGCTTTTCCCGCCGCCGCCCTTTTTCATCCAGTTCCAGAAATGCGTATGGTTGTAATGCTGCCCGATCTGATTGATCACCGGCTGATCCTTGGCGGCAAAGGCCTCCTTGCAGATGTCCTCGAGCGGCTTGCCGTCATACTTGGTGCCCGGGGCGACGAGCGGCGTGCCCGCGGTGACATAAGCCTGATGATGCTTGTCGTGGTGGAACTCGAGGGTCTCCTTGGACATGAAGGGCTGCAGGGCATCGTAAGCGTAAGGCAACGGGGGAAGCGTAAGAGCCACGGTTCGTTCTCCGTATTGCGTTATCGGGGGATCGGGCCGAACCTAACGGCTGCGGCCAACCAGCACAAGCCACGTCGGCAGGCTCGATAACGCCAGCACCGTCAGCTTGACGGCGCGCCATGCGGAGGGATCGATTGGCGCCGCTTGGCCCCGAGCGCCGCCCAGACCTGGGCCGCCATTTCGCGGTAGGTCCGTGCAGCCGCACCGTCGGGCAGGGTGACGACGACCGGCAGTCCGGCATCGGACCGCTCGCGAATCTCGAGCTCGAGGGGAATTTCGCCGAGAAACGGCACGCCCAGCCGTGCGCTGTCCTCGCGAGCGCCGCCGTGCGCGAAGATATGATGACGCTTGCCGCATCCATCGCACACGAAATAGCTCATGTTCTCGATCAGCCCCAAAATCGGAACGTCCACGTTGCGGAACATGGTGATACTTCGGCGGGCATCGATCAACGCCAGATCCTGCGGCGTGGACACGATGATAGCGCCCGCGAGCGGAGCCTGCTGCGCAAGCGTCAGTTGTGCGTCGCCAGTGCCGGGCGGCATATCCACGATCAGGATATCGAGGTCGCCCCACGCCACGTCGCGCAGCATCTGCGTGATGGCCGCGGCGACCATCGGGCCGCGCCAAACCATCGCCTTATCGAGATCCACCACAAAGCCGATGGACATCACCCGGCAGCCGTAGCCCTCGAGCGGCTCCAGCGTGCGTCCCGAGGTGATCCTCGGTTGCCCCTTGAGCGCAAACAGTTTCGGCATCGAGGGGCCGTAGATATCGGCGTCGAGCACCCCGACGCGCAAGCCGGAAGCCCGCAACGCCAGAGCCAGATTGCAGGCCGTGGTGGACTTGCCGACGCCTCCCTTGCCGGAGGCCACGGCCACCACGTGCCGAACGCCGGCAAGGTTAGGATAGGCCGTGCTTGGTGGCGATACCGGGGGCGAGGGCGGCCGTCCAACGCCGGGCGCCCGATCCGCCGTCAATGTAACGACGACGCCCGCCGCACCAGGCAGCGTCTCGACGGCTGCGACCGCCGCGAGCCGCACGGGCTCCCAGAGCTCCGCCTCGGCCTCGTTGATGGCGATGGCAAACACCACCCGAGCGTCACGGATCACGATCTCCGACAGGCGTCCCGAC
>JBKJYG010000214.1:0-5409 GCA_046715905.1 Hyphomicrobiaceae bacterium
CGGCAAGACGGATAGGACCGCTTTACCTCGGCAATTCGTGCGCTGATGTCCGGCACCTTCGAGCCAATGACAAGCAGGTGTGGACCATGGCCAAAGTTAGCCTCTGACAAGTCGAGGACAGAGCGTCGGTTGTCATTTAAACAACGCTAAGGTCGAACATTCAGCGAACGTCTTGCCGGCATCAGGCTGCCATCCTTTCGCGCCCGAGATTGAGCGGCCGGCGCTGCCCCGCAGTCGCGGCGGCGCGGTCCCACAAGAAGTCCCCAGAGAAGCCAATGTGCTCCCACGTCAGTGGCGAGGTGTGGGCGAGCATCTCAGGCCGCACTGGCTTCCCCTCTGCTCTCATGTGGTCGATGGCGTCGGCCAGGTAGGTCGAGTTCCAATGGACGATGGCAGAGATCGCCAGGTTGAGGCCTGAGGCACGGAATTGCTGAGCGTCCTGACCCCGGTCGGCGATGCGGCCTTGTTTGAAGGTGCAGATCACCTGGGCCAACGCGTGGCGCTGCTCGCTTTTGTTGAGGCCTGCTTGGCAAAGCTGCCGGAGCTGGGGCGATTCCAACCAGTCCAACATGAACAATGTGCGTTCAATGCGTCCCAACTCCTGCAGCGCGAGATCAAGTTGATTTTGGCGCTGGAAGGCAGCCAGGCGTTTCAGCATTGCCGATGGCAAGACGGTACCGGCTTGCAGCGAGGCGACGAGACGCAGAATGTCGTCCCAGTGCGCGCGTATGACGTCGGTCTTGATCCGCCGGCCAAGGATCGGCTGCAAGTCCTTGGCCGTGACTGGCTCAATCCAAGCGAGCTTGCGATCTGGAAAGTCGCGCAACCGCGGGCAGAACCGAAAGCCGAGCATCGTACATAGAATGAATATGTGGTCGGAGGCCCCGCCCGTGTCGGTGTAATGGGTGCTGATCTTCAGCCCTGTTCCATGGTGCATCAGGCCGTCCAGCACGTATGGCGCCTCATGGCTGGTCGCGGACATGACCCGCACGTTGTAGGGTCCGTGCTGATCGGAGACATGGGTGTAGAAGCCCAGACCTGGGTCGACTCCGTAGCGTGCGTTCACCTCGCCGGCGGCATCGCCCCGCTTGCCAGACCGAAAGAACTGCCGGTCCGACGAGGAGGTGGTGCCATCGCCCCAAATGCCGGCCACCGGCAGCGCGTGATGGGCGTCGACGATCTTGGCCAGCGCCGCCTTGTAGGTCTCGGGGCGAATGTATGCGTCAGCGGTCCAGATGAGCTTGTCGCGCGTCACACCGTGGCTGGCCGCCGCCATGCGGCCGAGACCAAGATTGGTGGCATCAGCCAAGATTGCAGCAAGCAGGGCGTTCTCGTCCTCACATGCTTCGCCCGTCCGCAAGTTGGTGAAGGCGGAGGCGAAACCGGTGGCCCTGTTCACCTCGTGCAGCAACTCGGTGATGCGAACACGAGGCATCATCGCCTCGATCCCGTCCGCGAAGGCGCGGGCCTCGGGGGTGGTTGTGGCTTTGACTGGCGTGATATGCAGGCGGCCATCTTGAAATTCGACACCTTCCAGTTCGCCCTTTTGCAGCCGGCGCGCAAAGCGCTTCAGCCGCCGGTCGAGCTCCTGGCCCTTGGTGGCGAGCCACTCATCCGCTGTGGCCGGCAGCTTGAGCTCCGCCGCCACGGCAGGAACCGCCGCTGCCGGCAGGAGATAGCTGTCGAACCGGCGGTAATTGGATGAGCGTTCAACCCAAATATCACCCGACCGCAGCTTGTCCCGCAGGGTGGCCAGGACCGCCGTTTCATAGAGGCGCCTATTTGGCTGTCCCTCCTGCAGGACCAGTCGGCGCCACTCTTTTCGGAACGGCATGGGTGCGTCTGGCGGGATTTCGCGCTTGCCGGGCTGGTTCAGGTCGACCAACAGCTTGAGCGCCGCCAGCATGGGATCCCCGGCGCGCGCTGCTCGAAACTCCAGCGCCTCGATCAAAGCCGGCGCAAACTTGCGCAGCGTCTTCCAACGATCTGCCGCACGCACCAGAGGATCTTCATCGGCGAGGTTCGCCAACTCCGCGACCTCACCGCGTGCACGCAGCAATTTGGCCCAGCCAACCGCGTCGTCCACGGCCTCGAAGGCGTCGCTGTTGGCTTCCTGGGCCGCGGCGAGCGCGTCGATGGTGCCGTGGAACAGGCGCATCAACCGGCCGACGTTCCCGGCGCTCGCCGCATAGCGCCGGCGCGTAGCGTTGCGGGCCTTGGCAAAAACCCCGCCGACCAGCTTATCGGCCATGTCCAGCACCGCATCGGTCAATCGCATCTCCAGATCGAGTGCGGTCGCCACCAGGATTGCGCGCCTTCGGTGCGCGGCATAGCGCCCGAGTTGATGAGCATCGGAGGCGTGCCCTTCCCGCACGAATTGCCGCAGCCGCTCCTCGTGAACGCGACTTGTGATTTCCGGGAGCAAGCCGATGCTGCGGACCAGCTTTAGCCGATCGAGCAATTCGCGGACGTGGTCGGCTTTGGGTGCGATCGGTACCGCTTTGAGCCAGGCGAACGGCGTCATGTTTACGGAGGTGTCAAGGACGAGCAGCCCGTCGAGCTTGGCGATCTGCCCGTCACAGATGCCAGCCAGCAGCTCATGTGTCGCGCGGGTTCGGGCACGAGCTCGGCCGGCAATCGCGGTGCGCTCGATGACGCCGGCGGCCGGGAGGATCACACAGGCAGCCCGCAACACGGCGATCACCGCGGTGGCGACGGGCTGGCCGCGATCGGTGCTCCAGGCAGCCTGGGCTGCAGCCTCGATCATCATCGATAGGTCAGCGTTCGCCGGCGGGCGAAGACCCAGGATGGTGGCGAGCAGGCGCGCGTGATCCGTCATGGTTTGTGGGCGGCGCGCATACCCATCGAACGGCCCCGCCGGGATTTCCAGCTGCTTGGCAAGCCACTGAACAAGCGGCTCAACCGGCTGCTCCAGTTGCGCGAGTGCAATGCCCGGGTGGCGAAGTAGGGCAAGTTGAACGGCAAACCCGATGCGATTGGCGTCGCCGCGGCGTTCCGCCACGAGATCCTGATCGGCACGGGACAGGGTGAAGCGTCGCGCCATGCCGTCGGGATCGAGCGGTATCCCGAGGAGCGCCTGGCGCTCCTCGTCGGTTAGCAGCTGTCGGTGCGCCATCTTTGTTCTCCGGGGGATGGCGGCGACCCTACCGGGCAGCTGTCCGTCAAACGAACGTTGAGCGGTCACGTCCAGATTGTCCGGAAATCCTGGACCGCCAATGGGAAGTCGGACAACATGGTTGCCGGACGAGAAAACGGACAGATCACCGTGGCAAATATCGGCTACGCGCGCGTCAGCACCATCGAGCAGGACCCGGCGCTGCAACTCGACGCACTCGCCGCAGCCGGATGCGCGAAGGTGTTTGAGGATCGCGCCTCCGGAGCACGGGCCGATCGTGCGGGACTGCGATCTGCGCTCGACTACGTGCGGGACGGCGACGTGCTGATCGTTTGGAAACTGGACCGCCTCGGCCGCTCGCTGCCGCATTTGATCGAGACAGTGACGACGCTGGAGAAACGCGGCGTCGGGTTCCGCTCCATCACCGAGGCAATCGATACCACGACACCTGGCGGACGGCTCGTCTTTCACCTGTTCGGTGCACTGGGTCAGTTCGAGCGCGACCTGATTCAGGAGCGTACGCGCGCGGGACTCGTAGCGGCCGCGGCGCGTGGCCGCAAAGGGGGGCGTAAGCCCGTCGTAACCGGCGAGAAGCTTGAGCGCGCGAGAGCCATCATCGGCAAAGGTTTGACCGTGCGTGAGGCTGCGACCCGTTTAAAACTGGGGAAAACGGCGCTGTATGAAGCGTTACGTGGCTGAGAAAACAGGCGCCAGTGGCAACTTGGCCGGAATGTTCGCTATACGTTCAATCTTAGCGTTGTTTAAATTACAACCGACGCTCTGTCCTCGTGCTGTCGGACGGGATACTCAATGACATCAGGGAAGCTGCGGAATCATCCGGGACCGACGATGCCCAATATTTCGATATCCTGGAAGCCAGGTCCCGCCGCCTGCAGAACCAGGTTTCCGGCGTGCTGAAATCGTTGGCCTTCCGTGTGGAAGGCCACATCAGGCCACTGCTCGCCGCGCTCGAGTATTTCCGCGAGGTCGATGGGCAGGTCACCCGGTCCGCCCCCATCGGATTTCTTGATCCGACGGAGCGGGAAGCCGTCGGGAGTGGCTCCGGGTTTCGACCCTCGCTCTACAAGATCATGTTGTTCCAGCACGTCAGCAAGGCCATAAAATCCGGGAGTGCAAACCTGACGCAGTCCCACAAATATCGTCCCTTGGACGACTACCTGATCAATTCCGATGAGTGGCGGCGGAACCGGAGCCAATTGCTGGGGCAGGCTGGAATGACCGCCTTCTCGGACCCGGATCCGGCACTTCTGGCTCTGAGAAAGGCTCTGGGCAGCCAATTCATCGTGACGAACCAGCATATCACCGACGGAACGAACACGCACACCCGGCAGATGCCGTCGGGCCACCTGAAGGTCAACACGCCGAAGCAGGACGAGGTTGAGGCAACCGCGCTGTCGCAGTATTTCCCGCAGCGGCACTACGTGCCGCTAACCGAAATCCTGAGTACCATCAACGAGGCGGCCGGCTTCGCGAATAGCCTGGCGCACCTCCAGCGGCAGTACGCCCGGCCCGTTTCCCGCGCCATTCTCCTCGCCGGTATCATCGGCCTCGGATGCGGCATCGGCCTGCGGAAGATGGCCCGCATCTCCGGGACCATCAAGGAGGACGCCCTCGAGCACGCGGCGAGCTGGCATTTCTCACGGGAAAACCTCACCTCCGCCAATGACCGCGTCGTCGCGTTCATGGACGGCCTGGAGCTTCCGGAAATCTATCGGCGCAGGCCGGGCCAGTCCCACACGGCCAGCGATGGGCAAAAATTCGAGGTCACTATCGATTCCCTGAACGCCAGCCACTCCTACAAATACTTCGGCAAGGGCCAGGGCGTCAGCGCCTACACCTACATCAGTGACAAGATACTCCTTTGGTATTCGACCGTTTTCAGCGCCGCGGAGCGCGACAGCGCCTATGTCATCGATGGCCTGATGCACGACGACGTGGTCAGGTCGACTGTCCATTCCACCGACACTCACGGCTATTCCGAGGTCATTTTCGGCGTGACCCACCTCCTGGGCATCTCCTACGCACCCCGGATCAAGAGTCTGAAGCGCCAGACCCTGTATGGGTTCAGGTCAACGTCTCACGAAGATCGAAAATCCTGGGTGGTTCAGCCGCATAAATACGCGGACGAGGACATGGTCCGTCTTCACTGGGACGAGATCCTGCGTCTCGCGGTCACCGTCAAGCTCAAGAGAACCACGGCATCGGACATTTTCCGCCTGCTCAATTCCTATTCAAAACAGAACAGCCTGTAC
>JBKJYG010000215.1:0-4306 GCA_046715905.1 Hyphomicrobiaceae bacterium
GCCCATCACAACGGCGACGCCGTGCCATTGCCGAATCCACGACCACATCGTTCTCTCCCTCTGTCGGTCCCGGGTTGGCTCCCGAGCGCTCACCATCAGTTTGCGGACGAGCGGCCCCCGATGTCAATCCATTCGCCGCGCACGGGTGAGAAAACCTGAGTTCGCCTCAAGCCTTGCCGAACGTATGAGGCTTTACCTCGGGACGCGCTTTCAACCTGTCGGCGTATTTGAGGGCGATCTTTTTCATGCGCTCGGGCGCAAAGTCGAGTTGGGCCAGCGCCATGCCGCGATCAAAAACTTCGGAATAGCGCCGGATCAGGCCGTCCTCGAGTTCGAGCCTGGCAATCCCTTCGAATACGACCCGAGCTCCGTGCGCCTCAGGGAGCAGTGACCCGTAGCTGAAATGGTAGCCGGCATAACCGATCGAACCCTCTGCAACCGGGTCAAGAAAGTCCCACTTGAAGTCGCGCCCTCCCTCGTAGAAGTGGGCAAGCATCGCCACGATGCCCTCGGGTCCCGCCGCCGAGGGTCCGAAGAAGTAGTCGTCATAGACGCCGTCCGGGGTGAAGCACTTGGCAAGGCCGTGGCCATCATTGGCCTCGACAGCCCTGGAGAATTTGAGCAGCAGCTCCTTCAACGGCATGGCAGTCCTCGTGGGTTCGAGCCAAGCAAGGCGCAGTCGGTCATGACGAAGATTTTACCTTATCCGTTAAATGGAGCCCTCGCGAACACCCGGCAGGCCGGTTTTCGCCAAAATCTCATGCTCAGACAGAGGGCTCAATTGCCAGGAAGCATTTTGGGTTGAACGTATTTTAAGCAGGCGAGGCATGTCAGTTCGGTTTGCGTATATCATTGCTGGAAAGCGTACAGCTTTGGGCCACGTTGGAGGGCTACATCGATTTCGACGGCTCGAGGATCTGGCAGCTCATGTTATCGCCGCCGTGGTTGAAGAGTCGAGCCTCAGTGCGGCCCGCGTGGAGCGGCTTGTGCTTGGCAACACCTCGGCGGGAGGCAATCCGGCGCGCCTCGTTGCGCTGGCCGCAGGCCTGCCTGCGTCATGCCCCGCCTCGACCATCGATCAGCAGTGCGCATCGGGGCTGGAGGCCGTACTCGATGCCGCACGGCGGATTGCAACCGGCGATGCCGACGTTGTTGTCGCTGGTGGCGCGGAGGCGCTTTCAACCGCGCCCTGGCGGATAGCCAAGCCCCGTACTGTCCACCATACGCCGAGGTTCCTGGGACCTGGCGACCAGTCGCTCAATGAAACCTCGGCAAGCTTTGACATCGAAGCGGTAG
Organism: Hyphomicrobiaceae bacterium; assembly: GCA_046715905.1. Taxonomy (GTDB): domain Bacteria; phylum Pseudomonadota; class Alphaproteobacteria; order Rhizobiales; family Hyphomicrobiaceae. The sequence goes on from JBKJYG010000215.1 coordinate 1,297, forward strand.
AGGCGATTGCCACACGCCTGCGCATTTCCCGCAGCCAGCAGGACGAATTTACTCTCAAATCCCACGTGAAAGCCGCACGGGCACGCGATGCCAAAGTGTTCCTGCGCGAGATCGTGCCGTTCAAGTCCTCGACCGAGGAGTGTCGAGACCAGAGCGCGACGGAACCGGACATGGACGACGTGGCCGCATGCCTGCCCTACATCGCGGACGGCACGGTGACGCGCTCCAACTCGAGCGCGCTGCACGACGGAGCCGCATTCGTCGTGGTCGTCAGCCCGAGGATATGGGCGGAGCTTGGGCAGCCTCCTGCATTGCGCGTTGTGACCGGCGTGACGGTCGGCGTGTCCGGTGCTGAAGAGATCGAGGCGCCGATCGTCGCCGTGCGCCGGCTTGTGCATGGCGAAAAGGCGGCTGGCGCGGCGGGGGTCTACGAAATGAGCGAGCAATCGGCGGTGCAGGCCATCGCCCTGCGCAATGCGTTGGGATTGGCAGAAGATGCGCTTAATCCAGACGGCGGAGCCGTGGTGCGGGGCCATCCTCTCGCTGCGGCCGGCGCGGTTCTGGTGGTGCGGCTGTTCTCCACGATGGTGCGTCACCGAAGCCCAAAGACGCCACAGCTTGGGGTCGCGGTGCTGGGCGCCACCGGCGGGCTCGGCACGGCAGCGCTGTTCGAGGCCGTCTGACGCCGTCCCGTCAGGCCGACCTGATCCAGACATGGTTGTCGTGGAAGGCCGCCCCGCCGAAGGGCGCGATCCGCTCAGCGCTGGTGAGTGTATTCAAGCCCGCCTCGTTCTCAAACGCATCGTTCGGCGGGATCGATTCCACAATAACCACACCAGGCTGCAGGCCCGAATAGGCTTCGGCGTGCAGCGTGATCTCACCGCGCTCGTTGCCCATGCGAATCTTATCGCCGTCCGCAAGGTTCAGGCGCGACAGGTCATCGGGGTGGATCTTCGCTCGGGGCCGGCCTTCGCGCGCCTGGCTTGACGGCATTTCGTTGAAAGATGAGTTGAGATAGCTGCGCGACGGGCTTGTTGCGAGCCGGAATGGGTGCGCCGCATCGGCCTTTTCGTTGACATCCCAGTAATCGGGAAGGCTCGGCAAGAGATCGGAGATCCCCCAATCGTGGGTGCGGCCGGCCGGAACGGTGGGCCAATCGGGACGAAACCGGAAGCGGCCGTCGGCGTAGGCGAAGCCCTTGATGTAATGCGCCGTGTCGAAGTCGGGCTGACAATCGATCCACTTATTCCGCTCCAGGTCTTGCAGCGTCCCCCACCCTGAGGTGCTCAACGTATGATCGATCAGCTCGCGGGGCGTCATTTCGAAGCCGGCATGCCGAGCGCCGACCCGTCGCGCCAGTCCACAAATGACGTCGTGGTTGGAGCGGCATTCGCCCGGCGCTTCGATGAGTTTCGGACCGAGCAGAATGTGTTGATGCCCCCCGCCCTGATAGACGTCGTCGTGCTCGAGGAACATGGTTGCGGGCAGTACCACATCGGCCATTTTGGCTGTTGCCGTCATGAACTGCTCATGCACGCAGGTGAACAGATCCTCGCGGTGGAATCCAGCTTTCACCTTGCGCTGCTCGGGTGCCACCTGCACGGGGTTCATGTTCTGGATGAACAGCGCCGTGACCGGCGGGCCGTCCCCGATGTCGCCGCGCTCGCCCGTGAGCACAGCGCCGATTCGGCTCATGTCGAGGGTGCGCGTGGACGGATCGAGAGCATCGCTGCCCTCGATCAGCGTCTTGTTCCAGTGAAAGATGGCACCGTTGTTGTGGAATGCGCCGCCGCCTTCGTGCGCCCAGGCTCCGGTCACCGAGGCGATACAGGACGCCGCGTGCATGTTGTGGGCGCCGTTGCGCTGACGCGAGAAGCCATAGCCGAGCCGCAGATACGTTTTCGGCGTCGTCCCAATCATCTGGGCGAACGCTTCGATCTCAGGAACACTCAGCCCGGTGATGGCGGATGCCCACTCGGGCGATCGGCTGCGCAGATGCAGCTCCAGATCGCGCGGACAATCCGTATATTGCTCGAGGTAGGGCCAGTTTGCGTATCCGTCTCGGAACAGCACATGCATCACCGCGCAGGCCAGTGCGCCATCGGTTCCAGGCCGCAGGCAGAGCGCCAAATCGGCCTGCTGCATGGTGCCGTTCTGATAGATGTCGATGGCGACGATGCGTGCCCCGCGCTCCTTGCGTGCCTTCACGGCATGCGTCATCACGTTGACCTGGGTGTGCACAGGGTTGGTGCCCCAGATCACCACCAGATCCGACTTCGCCATTTCGCGGGGATCAGGTCCCGCAAGCTTACCAGTGCCAGCGATAAACCCGGTCCAGGCCGACGTCGTGCAGATGGACTGAAACATTTGCGAATAGCGCTTGGTATGCCGCAACCGATTGATGCCGTCGCGCATCACCAAGCCCATCGTGCCCGCATAGTAGTAGGGCCATACGGCTTCCGGGCCATGTTGCTGTTCAGCAGCCAGCATAGCCCCGGCGGTCAGATCGAGCGCCTCATCCCAGGTGCACCGGGCAAACTGGCCAGAACCTTTGGGACCGGTTCGGCGCAGCGGATAAAGCAGCCGGTCCGGATGGTGAACCCGCTCCGCGTAGCGGGCGACCTTGGAACAGATGACCCCGTCGGTATACGTATTGTCCTTGGCGCCATGCACCCGGCCGATGCGGCCGTCATCGCGCAATTCCACCTCCAACGCACAGGTAGACGGGCAATCGTGAGGACAGACGGTGTGGCCAAGGGCCATGCGGTTTGACATATGGATCGGTCCCGGTTTCACGACAGGTGCTCGCAGACTACCCGAGTTTGGAGGCAGCTTGAAGCGGTAGAACGGGCTCCTTGCCGCGCGCGGCCTGCATCAAGCCGACCGGCGTGTTTGTGACCCAACCATCTTGAATGCGTTGGCGCGTTCACGTCTAGGAGAGGCGCATTGATCGGGCACATCCCCAGCCTAAATAATCAGTCAGGGTGACAGGAACGGGAACGCAAACAGG
>JBKJYG010000216.1:0-4386 GCA_046715905.1 Hyphomicrobiaceae bacterium
GCTCATGTTTCAAGATATTTTCCGGATCGGCTGGGGCGCCAATCCGCAGACGGCTGGCACACTGTTCCTGTCCTTTGGCACGCTCGATCTGGGCCTCTTCAAGACCTCGGCCTACAACGTGTTTGTCATCGGCGTTGCGCTGGCCGTGGCCGGCGGCCTCGGCTGGTTTCTCAAGCGCACGGATTTCGGCCGGCTGCTGCGCGCAACGGCTGAGAATCGCGCCATGGCCGAAGCTCTCGGCGTCAACGTGCGCGCGATGTTCTCGATCGTGTTTACGCTCGGCGTGGCTTTGGGAACCGTCGGCGGCGCGCTCGTCGTGCCGGCGGCGGCGGCCTCCCTCGACATGGCGGCGGAACTCGTCGTCGAAGCCTTCGCGGTGGTGGTGATCGGCGGTCTGGGATCGATCCGCGGGGCGCTCGTCGGCGCTATCATCGTCGGGCTGGTGCGCGCTGCCGCGATTGTCTTCTATGCGGAATTCGAGCTGCTCTCGATCTACGCCATCGTCATCACCGTTTTGATCTTGAGACCAGCCGGCTTGTATGGAAAAGAGGCCGTTTGACATGCCAGATCGGGTGCTCCCTGTCGCGACGACCAGGCGAGGCGGCACGCTCGGCATCGGCGTGGTCGTGCTGGCTGTGCTGGCCTCGATGCCCCTTGTCGCCTCGCCCTATACTTTGACAATGCTGCTGCCCGTGTTCGCCTACGCCATTGCGCTGCTGGGGCTCAATCTCCTGTTTGGGACCAGCGGCCTCTTGTCCTTTGGTCATGCTCTCTTTCTCGCGATCGGCGCCTATATGGCGGCCGTCATGACGGGGCGCATGGGCGTCAAGAGCTTGGAGCTGGTACTGCTCGGGGCGGTTGCGGCGGCGATCATCGTGGCCCTTCCGGTTGGATTTCTGACCGTGCGCTATACGCGCATCTTCTTTGGCATGCTGACGCTGTCATTCGGCATGCTGTTCCACTCGTTCCTGATCAAATTCTACGACATCACGGGCGGCGACACCGGCATGGCGGTCAAGCGCGTGCAGTTGCTCGGGATCGATCTGTCGGGTCTGTCGCGCGTGGAATTCCAGACCGGTCCGCTGTACTATTATGCCCTGGTGCTGGTCACAGCCGCGACGCTGCTGATGTGGCGGATCGTGAACTCACCCTTCGGCTTGCACCTGAGGGCGCAACGCGACAACGCCCTCAAGGCCGGATATCTCGGGGTGCGCGTGCACGAATTCCGGCTCGCAGCCTTCGTGGTGTCGGCTGCATACGGCGCTGTCGCGGGCGTGCTGCTCGCGGTGCGCTCGGGCAATGCCGATCCGGAACTCGCCTACTGGACGCATTCAGGGGAGCTTGTCTTCATGACGGTGCTGGGTGGCTTTGCCAACTTCAGCGGGCCGCTCGTCGGCGCGTTCGCCTTCATCTTCCTTCGGGATTGGCTGATGGGCATGACCGAGTTCTGGCGGCTGGCAATGGGAGCCGTGCTGGTGTTGGTGGTGATCTTCGTGCCCCGGGGATTGGCCGGGCTGGCAACGGACGCACGAGCCCGGCTGCGGAGGGCCGCGTGATGAGCCCGCACGCGCCGCCTGCACCGGCGTTGAAAGACCCGCCGTTGATCGAGGCCAAGGCAATCTCGAAATCGTTCGGCGACTTCACAGCGCTCGAAGCGGTCGATCTGACCATCGGCAGCGGCGAGTTCGTTGCGATCGTGGGCCCGAATGGCGCAGGCAAGACGACGCTTGTCAATCTTCTGACTGGGTTGCTGAAACCCACGCACGGTCGCGTCACGTTCAAGGGACAGGACGTCAGCCGGCTCGGCCCGGTGCGTCTGGCCAGACTGGGGATGGCCCGCGGTTTCCAGCTCGTGACGGTGTTTCCGGACCTGACCGTCGCCGAGACCCTCGCCGTTGCGGCGTTCGGGCGGCTGGGCCGGGCGCGGCGTTGGTTTTCATCGGCCCGGGTCGATGACGACGTCAATGCGAGCGTCGCGCGGGTGGCGGAGGCTTTCGGTCTCAGCGCAAGGCTCGGGCAGCCGGCACGGCTCCTGGCGCAGGGAGAGAAGAAGCTTCTCGACGTGGCCTCGGCATTCGCGCTTGAGCCCGAGGTCATCCTGCTCGACGAGCCAACCAGCGGCGTGTCGACGGCCGACAAGCATGGCATCATGCAGACCTTGGTCGGTGCGTCGGAAAAGATCGGCGTCAAAGCCGTGATCCTGATCGAGCATGACATGGATCTGGTCGCGACCTACGCCGCCCGCATCGTCGGCCTCCATGCCGGGCGCATTCTGGCCGACCGCCCCAAGAGCGACTTCTTTGCCGACGCCGAGGTCGTCGCCATGGTGGTGGGCCGGCCTCCGAAGGGGTTCCATTGATGCTGTCCGTCGCGGGCCTCGACGTCGATATTCAAGGCAGCCGTATCCTGTCGCAGATCGACCTCGACATCGGTCCGGCCGAATTCGTCTGCCTGATCGGCCCCAACGGTGCCGGCAAATCGACCACCTTGCGCACCATCATGGGGCAGCGCCGCGCACGCGCGGGGCAAATCACGTTCAAGGGGCACGACTTGATCGCCCTACCGACGTTTGAGATCGCCCGGCTCGGGATTGGCTTTGCCCCTGAAGAGAGCGAGGTCTTCGCCGATCTGACGGTTGCAGAAAACATAGAATTACCGACCTGGATCACCGACCGCGCCAATGTCAGGCAGCGGCCCGCAGCCGATCGCATCGCATTGGCGTATGAGATGTTTCCCAAGCTCGCGGCGTATAAACCGCGAGGCGGGGGTCAGCTTTCGGGCGGGGAGCGGAAAATGCTCTCGATCGCGCGCGCCTTGGCTGTGGACCCTGAGCTGTTGCTGCTCGATGAGCCGTTCGAGGGTCTGTCGCCCGTCGTTATTCCGCAGATCGCGGACGGGCTGGCAGCCATTCGCCGATCGGGGCGCGCCATTCTGGTTGCCGAGAGCCAATTGCATCATGTGCCAGAGTTCGCGGATCGTATCTACGTGATCGAGCGCGGCGAAATCCTGTTCAAAGGCACCGTCGCGGAAGCCGAGCGTGATCCCGCGACGATGAAAGTTCTGCGCGGGGGAACGTGACCGTTGGGTGCGCGACCAGGCGCGGTACGCGACACCTCTTCCTTCAATCGCGTTTGATCTCCACAAGCGTTTGAGCCGCAGGATTCCTGTGCTCCGAAAAGACCGCAGATGACGCCGTTAGCACGTGCTCCCCGCGCTCTTCGGCAAACCGTTGCCCAACGCATGAACCCCACCTGAACCGCACGTTGTTCGAGTGTTCAGGTTCATTGGCCTATTTTATTTTCACTAAACGATCATGCGCAAACCAGGAGGGGTCAGATGACTCTCAACAAGTCGCTTTTTGCGGCAGCAGTATTAGCTTTGGCGGCAACCGGTACGCCTGCTTTTGCCCATGAACGGCCGTCTTACAATTCCCACGCTCAGGATCACGTTGTGCATCGGCAAGTTCACCGCAGCCTCGATCGAGCCCATGACCGCGCGCATGACGAGGGTTTCGAGAGCCGACGGGAGCATCGAGCCTATCATCGGCAGTTGAACCGACTGCACGAAAGCGTCCACCAGGACCTTCCTAACACGCGGCACGACCACTATTCGTCGCGCCGTTGGTAACATGGGAACGTTTGGTCGTTGCCCCGAGCGGGGTCGGGATCGATCGACTTAGATGCAGGGCTCACGTCGTAGCCTTCATTAGAGCGGAGCGTCATCAGGCTTACGATGCCTGGATGGCACTCTGCCAACGCTCTGCGATTGCAGGACGGATCGGCTTCAGATCGACTCGGGAACAGGGCCGCCGATTCTGCGCAAGGCAGGTATGGCGCACGCTCGGCCTGCGATACCTCCGGATCCGGCTGGGACCAAGCTGGCGCTCCGCGAAAAGTCATCGAAAAATAGTGGCTAGATGATCGTTGGCACTTAAATCCTGCGAAACGGTTGGCAGATTTCCTCAAGTGCAACCGTAGCACACGGGGGAGCAGCGCAGTCGACGTTGGATAACTTCACCTTCCGAACTGCCCCGCAGGATCGTCGCCATTTCAACCCGCGCCATACAGCCGCGAGGGTCTCGACTAGGGTTGCGATCCGCTCGCCTGCGGCCGGCTGGAAGTAACCTCGAAATACCGGGCCCACCCATATCTCACAACATCCGATCAACGCGCTTCGCGACTGTTCGGCCCCAACCGTTACAATCCCGCCGTGATCATGCTCGGCGTGGCCGCCTTTTTTTTGGTTTCGGCAACACCGGCCTCTGTCGTGATCAGACCTTCGTTTTGAAATTTTTGATGCGATGATGTGGCTGTCGACAAGGCGATTGCCCAACAGTGGTTGTGCGCTGAAGAGCACAATGGGGAGGCTGGCGTGGCCTGTCTGGCG
>JBKJYG010000217.1:0-4690 GCA_046715905.1 Hyphomicrobiaceae bacterium
GGCTCTCCATAACGTTGAAAATCATTGGTTGGCACAGCTTAGCCATGTCATCACATTCCCGAACGCGGGGCACTCGTCGTGTGGCGACGGGCGGCGTCACACCCGCCCGATGAGGTCCAACACCTGACCGGGCAACGCGTGGACGGTGTCGAGCGTTTCACGATACCGGGGGCAAAACGTAATTACACGATGGAAATCTGTTTTGAGATACTCGGCGCAAGATAAGCGGCAGGCAGGCGTCCAAAATGGCCCCGGCTTAGCACATTAGGACATCCGCTGGGGCGGTAAGCTCCGGGCCTCTTTCATGTAGCGTGCGGCGGAGTTGCCAAACGGAGCGTGGTTGCGCGCAATCGACGCTTCGGGTCTTGGCGAAGCCAGGCATTGCGCGTCGTCATTTTGCTGCCGGATTTGATTTCTTGCCACGGCTTTGCCTCGTGATGTCGGTCAGGCCAAGCGATTGGTGACATTCGACGGAATCCCTCATGTTACCGCGTTGAGGGTTTTGCACGGCAGCTTCAGTAGGTTGCGATGGTGATAGGTTCTGATGCCAAAGCGGGCTTCCTCGGTCTGAGCCGTTTCGGATACGGCGCGCGGGGGTCGACGGCCGATCTCGCGCGCGCTGCGTCTGATCCTCGCGGATTGCTCAAATCAGAACTGCAACAGCACGGCACCGCTCAACTCGACAGCTCCTCACTCCCACACTCGAAGGATGCTTTGCAGGCCCTGGACGCACGGCGCAAAGACATACAGATGGCAAGGCTCAGAACGTTTGGCAACCAGGAGACATCGGGGCAAATGTCCGAAACGGGGGGGAAAGGCGGAGAGCAAGCCCGCCCTGCGGACAACGCGTCCCATGGCGAAGGGCAGCCTGCAAAACAGAGGCCACCTGCCGCGCCGGCACCGAAAGCCGCGCGGAAGGAGCCGCCACTTCCGCAGCAATTTTTCCGGACAGAGGCGCTGGCTCGTTTTCAGAAAGTGGCCTCTGCAGAGGCGGGTTTCTGCGAACGGCTCGTGCAGTTTTGCTCAAATCACTTTTGTATATCCGCGTTGAAAGGTGGAAAAGTGCGAGCGATCGCCGGCTGCTTCGAGCGGGAAGCAATCAGGCCCTTTGTTCTGGGGCGCTTTGCCGACATGCTCAAGGCGGTGGTGAGGCATCCCGCGATGCTGCTTTATCTCGACAATGCCCGGTCGGTTGGACCTGGTTCTATTGCTGGAAAGAACGGCAAGCGCGGCCTCAACGAAAACCTGGCGCGCGAAATTCTCGAACTGCACACCCTTGGAGTCGCCGCCCGATATACTCAAGCCGATGTAACGTCGCTTGCGCGCATTCTGACGGGCTGGACCGTCGCCGGCGATCAGGGACGGCTCGGAGAGCCTGGTACGTTCGTTTTCTTTGCTCATGGTCACGAGCCCGGCGATCACGAACTTTTACACAAAGTCTACGCGGCCGGTGGTCTCGAACAGGGCGATGCGGCGATCTCCGACTTGGCCCAGCATGCCGCAGCCGCTCAGCATATCGCTTTCAAGCTAGCTCGCCACTTCGTCTCCGATAATCCGCCTGAGAGGCTGGTAAAACGGCTCGGGCTGGTATTCGCGGAGACTGACGGCGACCTCAAGGCTGTGGCGGTTGCCCTGGTCGATGCGGACGAGTCCTGGGAGACCGGCGCTGCCAAAATGCGCTCGCCCTACGAGTTCCTAATGGCGGCCGCGCGCGCGGTCGGCCACTTTCCCCAGGACCCAGCCCTTCTTCTGGGCCCACTCAGCGTCATGGGGATGCCGCTGTGGCAGCCGCCGAGCCCTCAGGGCTGGTCCGACGCGACGGCCGCCTGGGCGACACCCAAAGGCATGAAATCGCGGCTCGACGTGTCGGCTGCAATCGCTGCGCGTCTGAAAGAGACCCTGCACCCTTCGGAGTTGCTTGAAGCGATTCTTGGCGAGGCTGCATCGCAGGAGACACGCCAAGCGGTCACGCGCGCCGAGTCGCGCCAGCAAGCTCTGGCGGTTTTGCTCATGTCCCCGGAATTTCAGTGGAGATAAGCCATGAGCTGCTTCGAATTAGCCGCTCCATCGCGCCGCGCTTTCCTGGTCGGGGGCGGGGCCACGTTTGCGTGGGCCCATGCACCCAGGATTGCGAGCGCAGCAGCCCGAGATCCGCGCTTGGTGGTCATTGTACTGCGCGGCGCGCTCGATGGCCTAGCCGCTGTGCCGCCGATCGGTGATCCCGACTACGAACGGCTTCATGGCGCCATTGCGCTTTCCCTCGCCGGCGAGAACGCGGCCCTCCCTCTCGATGGCTTCTTCGCGCTTCATCCCGCGATGCCCGTTTTTGCCCGCCTGTTTAAGGCCGGTCACGCGGCCGTCGTTCATGCGACCGCCACGAGCTATCGCGAGCGGTCCCACTTCGATGGTCAGGATGTCCTCGAAAGCGGTTATCCCGCCCCTGGCTCAGTACAATCCGGCTGGCTCAACCGTGCAATCGGCGCTCTCCCCAAAGCCGATCGCGTGGCCACGCACGGCGGTCTTGCCGTTGGCCCCTCGACGGCTCTCATTATGCGCGGACCGGAGCCCGTGCTTGGCTGGGCGCCGCAGATCGTGAACTTTGCTTCGGACGACTTGGCCAGCCGCGTCATTGACCTCTATGCACACCGCGACCCGATCCTGAGGGCGGCGCTCGCGCAGGGCTTGGAAACGGACCGGATAGCAACGCGGGCCGGCATGTCTAAGCAGCCTACGGGTGGTGGTCCCGGCGCTGCGCCACTTGGCATGCGCATCACGGCGGATGGTACAGCCAAGCTGATGGCCGCGGCTGATGGGCCCCGCGTGGCCGCGATCGCCTTCGATGGCTGGGACACGCATGCCAATGAGGGTGGTGCCTCCGGACGTATCGCGCAACTCCTGGGCGGACTCGACGGCGCCTTCGAAGCCTTTGAAACAGGGCTGAAGGATCACTGGAAGGATACGACGGTGGTCGCGATTACGGAATTTGGCCGCACGGCGCGCGTCAATGGGACGGTCGGAACCGATCATGGTACAGGAACCGTGGCATTGCTTGCAGGCGGGGCGGTCAAAGGCGGCCGTGTCATCGCCGACTGGCCTGGCCTCAAAGATCAACAGCTCTTCGAAAAACGTGATCTGAGGCCGACCACTGATCTGCGAGCCGTTCTCAAGGGGCTTCTAACCGAACAGTTCGACCTCTTGCCGAATGTCTTGGCCGAACTCGTTTTCCCCCAGTCAGGCCATCTAAAGCCGCTAGAGTCCTTCCGTTTTTAACTGAATCGCGGGGGATTCCCAAATCACCTGCGATCTGATTCAAGCTACATGCTGGACGGAGGCCAGCATGTATGGCTCGACCTTATTCGCTGGATCTGCGTGAGCGCGTGGTGGCGACGGTCGCCGGCGGCCTGCCTTGCCGGGCGGTTGCCCAGCTGTTCGACGTCAGTGTGGCAAGCGTCGTCAAGTGGTCGCAGCGTTCACGCGCGACGGGGAGCGCTGCCGCCAAGCCGATGGGCGGCAGGCGGCCCTATCTGCTGGAGAGCGAGCGGGGCTGGCTTTTGGAACGGCTCGGCGAGAAGCCCGATCTGACACTGCACGCGCTCCTGGCCGAACTCGCCGATCGGGGTGTGATGGTGTCCTGCGACACGCTTTGGCGCTTCCTCAGGCGCGAGGGCATCAGCTTCAAAAAAAACCGTTTTCGCATCCGAGCAGAACCGGCCTGACGTCGCGCGCCGGCGTGCCTGGTGGAAGCGGCATCAGTCAAAGATCGATCCCGCACGTCTCGTCTTCATCGACGAGACGTGGACCAAGACCAACATGGCCCGCACCCACGGCTGGTGGCGGCGGGGAGAGGCCCTCAAGGCGCACGTTCCGCACGGGCACTGGCGGACGATGACGTTCCTCGCCGCACTCCGCTGCGATCGCATCACCGCGCCCTGCGTCTTCGATGGTCCGATCAACGGCGAGAGCTTCCGTGCCTACATTGTACAGGTGCTCGTGCCGACGCTGGGGCCCGGCGATATCGTCGTCATGGACAACCTCGGCTCGCATAAGGGCAGCGCCATCCGAAAAGCAATACGAGCCGCAGGAGCCAGGCTCTTCTTCCTGCCGCCCTACTCGCCCGACTTGAACCCTATCGAGCAGGTCTTCGCTAAGCTCAAGACTCTGCTCAAGAAGGCCGAGGAGCGCACCGTCGAAGCCGTCTGGCGGCGGATCGGCAGTCTCCTTGAAGGCTTCAAACCCGACGAATGCGCCAACTACTTCCGCAACGCAGGATATGCTTCGATCTAAGTCGGAAAGGCTCTAATCACGGTGGAATGTCGACAGGTCCGACAACGGCGGCCGGTCGCAAGCGTATATCCCTGCCCAGAAGACGAAGTGGCGCAAACGGCGCAGTGAGCGCTCTGACGCCAAAAATTAGATATGAGACGTTGTGGCGTTACCGCGCGCGAGCACAGGCCTAACTTCTTTCATCTGAGAGCTGGAAGTCATTTCACTCCTTCGCAGGCGGCCGACGGCGCAGGCTTTCCCGTAGTCGGTCTCTGTCTGACGGCGATCGAGGCCGGCGCCCGCGCCGAGGAGAATCGCCACCATCAGCCGGTGCCCCCCGCTAAACCAAGCAGGGCGTTTGCTTATGAGCCGAAGACAACGATGCCGCCGCCAATATGTCCTCATCGAGCCGGACGAGATCGACAGC
>JBKJYG010000218.1:0-8250 GCA_046715905.1 Hyphomicrobiaceae bacterium
GGTTAGGATAGGCCGTGCTTGGTGGCGATACCGCGGGCGAGGGCGGCCGTCCAACGCCGGGCGCCCGATCCGCCGTCAATGTCACGACGACGCCCGTCACTCCAGGCATCCTCTCGACGGCTGCGGCCGCCGCGCCCCGCACGGGCTCCCAGAGCTCCGCCTCGGCCTCGTCGATGGCGATGGCAAACACGACCCGCGCGTCACGGATCACGATCTCCGACAGGCGTCCCGACTCTGTGAGCGGTGTCGTTCCGTCGGCGGCATGCACGCCGCTCAGGCTCGCGCGCACGTCCTGCGGGCTCACCGGTGCGCGCATGGCTCAGATGGCACGAGCATAAGCAAGGGTTCTCCGACGGCTCAATCACCTTTTCGGTGCGCTTGGCGCCTGAGCGGCCCCATCAATTTGCACGCCTGAGCCCACGAAGGTCTGTTCGACCGAGCGCTCGTACGTTTCGAGCCATGCCGAAGCACCAAAGCCGATGGCGACAATAACGACGAGCGACAAGAGAAAAGCACCCATGTGACGACCCTTCCGTGCAGACGCCTATTCGGCCGGAGCCGGGCGCGATGGCTTCAGGTCAACCGGACGGCCGGCTGTCAACCGGGACTTATCCGTGTCGAGGTCCGCGAACTGTTCCGCCCAGAGATCGTGGTGCTCGCGAGCCCAATTGAGATCGACCTGGCCCGTCGCCATGGCCGGGAAGGCGCCCTCCATCCCGAGTGTCCCGATGTAGATATGGACCAGGATGACGGCGACCATCACGACGCCCAGCAGTCCGTGCACGATGGTCGCGAGCTGCATGCCGGCGATATCCGTCCACACGAACGGAAACATCATGATGTAGCCCGTAACGCTGAGGCCGATGCCCCCCAGAACGACGGTCCAGAAAATCAATTTCTGCCCGGCATTGAAGCGAGTTGCCGCCACGTGGCCACCAAACACGCCACCACCCTTGAACAGCCAAACGAGGTCGCGCGGATGTGGAATGTTATCCTTGATCCAGAATAGAAACATCAGCAACACGCCCAACGCGAATGCGAAGCTGATGTAGTTGTGAATCATCTTGCCGGCCTGGGCGAGCGCCGTAAACGCTTCGGGGCCGATCCACGGAAGGATCAGCCGCTTTCCAAACGCGACGTTGAGCCCGGTCAAGCCGAGCAAGATAAACGACACAGAAGCCAGCCAATGGGCAAATCGTTCCAGGGCATTGAAACGCAGGACGGTGATACCCGAAAAGCCACTGGCGAGGCGCAGGCGTCCGCGAACAAGAAAGAAGAGGATCAGGGCTGCCAGCGCGCCGCCAATGGAATAAAGCGCAACTTTCGGAAGCGTCTCTTCCTGAAGCGCCCGCCAGTCCCGGCCGGCTGGCTGGATCAGGTTGCCGCTGCTCTTATCTGGAATCGAGACGCGGCCTGTAACGGCCGAGGTGCGGCCCACCTCCGGCTTCAGGGCCTCCAGGAGTTGCTGCTCCCGGACAGAGCTGGCCGTCGGATTGACAGATGCGGGCGGCGGCGACTGAGCCGCCACGTGCACGGTGAGACCCGGCGAAAGCAGGGTCAGCATCGCCAAGATCGGACACAACCGTCCGAAAATGATGCCAAGTCTCATTGCGCGGGTCTCTCCCTTCGACCTCTTTGTCGTGCGGCTCAGTCAGACGCCAAGCGTTTCCTTGTAGGCGGTCTTCCAGCCCCAGGCGCCCGAGCCGTAGCCTCGCTTGGTGACGCGTTCCTTATAGATCTGCGCGATGATCTCGCCGTCGCCCGCCAACAGCGCCTTGGTCGAGCACATCTCGGCGCAGATCGGCAACTTGCCCTCGGCCAGGCGGTTCGAGCCATACGCCGCGTACTCGGCCGCTGTGTTGTCAGCCTCTGGACCGCCAGCACAGTAGGTGCATTTGTCCATCTTGCCCCGCGAGCCGAAATTGGTGGTCTTGGGATATTGCGGCGCGCCGAACGGACAGGCGTAAAAGCAATAGCCGCAACCAATGCACAGTTCCTTGGAGTGCAGCACGACGCCGTCATCGGTGGTATAGAAGCAGTTCACGGGGCAGACGGCGGCGCAGGGCGCGTCGGTGCAATGCATACAGGCCATGGAGACCGAGCGTTCGCCGGGCTTGCCGTCGTTGATGGTGACAACACGCCGGCGATTGATGCCCCAAGGCACTTCGTTCTCGTTCTTGCAGGCCGTGACGCAGGCGTTGCATTCAATGCACCGGTCGGCGTCGCACAGGAATTTCAATCGAGCCATGTCGTATCCTCCCGTTACGCCGCTTTGATCTGGCAGAGCGTCACCTTGCCTTCGTGCATCGCCGTGACGGGATCGAAGCCGTAGGTCGTGATCGTGTTGACGGATTCGCCCAACACAATCGGATCTGTGCCGGCTGGGTAGTTCTTGCGCTGGTCCTCGCCTTGGAACCAGCCGCCAAAGTGGAACGGCATCCAGGCCACACCGCGGCCGACCCGCTCGGTGACGAGGGCTTTGACTCGGACCTTGCTCTGCGACTCCGGCCCATACACCCACACCCACTGACCGTCCGCGACGCTACGGCTCGCCGCATCGGCCGGGTTGATCTCGACAAACATGTCCTGTTGCAGCTCGGCCAACCACTTGTTCGACCGCGTCTCCTCGCCTCCGCCCTCGTATTCGACAAGCCGTCCCGAGGACAAGATGAGCGGAAAGTCTTTTGCGATGCCCTTGTCGACCGCCGCCTTCTGAACCGAGAAGCCGATATTGGGCACGCGGAAACTCTTGAAGTCCGGGCGGGTCGGATACTTGGCTACGAGATCGACGCGCGGCGAATAGATGGGTTCGCGATGCACCGGGATGGGATCCGGCAGGTTCCAGGCGTTGGCTCGCGCCTTGGCATTGCCGAACGGCGTGCAGCCATGCGCGATCGCGATCCGCTGGATGCCGCCCGACAGGTCCGTCGTCCATGAGACGCGTGAGATATCATTGCCGCCCACCCGCTCGATGACGGCCCGCTCCTCCGGCGTGAGCTCCGTATCCCAGCCTAGTTTCTGCAGCACCGCAATCGTGAACTCGGGATAACCGTCCTTCAACTCGCTGTCCTTGGAGAACGAGCCTTCGGCGAGCAGATTATAGGTGATGTCTCGCTCGGTCTCGACGCCAGCCGCGTCCTTCTCCTTGACCTTGACGATACGTTCGGTCCCGAAGCGGGCGCGGAACGTGCCTCCGCCATCCTTCACGGCCATGGTCGTGTTGTAGAGGATCGGGGTTCCGGGATGCTTCATCTCCGGTTTGCCCCAGCATGGCCAGGGCAGTCCATAATGATCACCGCCAACTTCCGGATCGTCGGCTGGCGCGCGCAGCGTGACGATATCGAATTTGGCCTGATTGCGCATGTGCGCCTTCAAGCGTTCGGGAGATTGTCCGCAGTAGCCAGTCGACCAACCGCCGCGATTGATCTCGCGAAGGATTGACTCGGCCTCCGGTTCGTCGCCGAACTTGCCCTTTACCAAGGTGATGTTCTTGAACATCTTGTCGGCGAACCCGAGCCGTTTGGCCAGCTCGTACATGGCCCAGTAGTCGCTGGCGCTCTCGAAGATCGGCTCGACGACTTTTTCGCCCCACTGCAACGAGCGGTTGGAGGCGGTCCGTGATCCATCGCATTCCATGTTGGTGCAAATGGGCAGCAGGTAGGTGCCGTTTTGGCGGCCGGCGAGGGAGATGAAGTTGGTGGGATGCGGATCGGCGACGACCAGCAAGTCGAGCTTGGCCAAGCCCTTCATCATTTCGGGCATGCGGGGCACGGTGTTGCCGCCGTGGCCGAAAATGATGGCCGCCTTCAAGGTGTCCCGCTGATCGACCTGCTCCTTCGGCAGTGACACGGCATCGAACCAGCGCGTCGAAGGTATGCCGGGCATGGTCCGGTAATTGATCTCCTTGCCTTCGGGACCAGGCTTCTTATCAAAACGTCCTTCGAGCCAATCGAAATCGACCTCCCAGACCCGCGCCCAATGCCGCCAGGCGTTATCATCGAGGCCGTAGTAGAGCGGCAGGGTGATGACATCGAGCCCGAGGTCGGTCGCGCCCTGCACGTTGGTGTGGCCGCGGAAAATGTTGGCGCCCGTTCCGGGTTGGCCAACGCTGCCGGTCGCCAGCAGCAGAATGCAGTAGGCGCGAACGTTGGCGGTGCCGACCGTGTGCTGGGTTGCGCCCATGCACCAGATCAACGTCGAAGGTTTGTCCTTGGCGAAGGTTTCGGCCACACGGCGAAGCTGTTCGCCGGGCACCCCGGTGACATCCTCGACCGTTTTGGGATCCCACTTCTTCACCTCGGCGCGCACGTCGTCCATTCCGTGCACGCGGGCTTGGATGAACGCCTTGTCTTCCCAGCCATTCTCGAAAATGTGCCACAGCATGCCCCAGATCACGGGGATATCTGTACCCGAGCGGATGCGCACGTACTCGGTTGCGTGGGCGGCCGTGCGGGTCATCCGCGGGTCGATCACAATGAGGTTGGCGCGGTTCAGCTCCTTGCCCGACAGCACATGCTGAAGGGAGACGGGATGCGCCTCGGCCGGATTGCCGCCCATGATGATCATGGTCTTCGAGTTTCGAATGTCGTTATAGGAGTTGGTTTGCGCGCCGTAGCCCCAGGTATTGGCGACGCCGGCAACCGTGGTCGAATGACAGATCCGAGCCTGGTGATCGACGGAGTTGGTGCCCCAGAACGCCGCCATTTTGCGATAGAGGTACGCCGCCTCGTTCGTGAACTTGGCGGAGCCCAGCCACCAGACCGACTCGGGGCCCGATTTTTCCCGGATGTCGAGCATCTGCCGAGTGATCTCGTCCAAAGCCTGTCCCCAGCCGATCTTCTGATACTGGCCGTTGACGAGCTTCATCGGATATTTCAGCCGGCGCTCGCCCATCACGATCTCGCGGATCGCCGCGCCCTTGGCGCAATGCGTGCCGCGATTGATGGGGCTGTCCCAGGCGGGCTCCTGTCCGGTCCACACGCCATCCTGGACTTCGGCTTTGACCGTGCAACCGACCGAGCAGTGTGTGCAGACGTTGGTTTTGATCGTGACCGCCGCCCCGTGCTTGGGTCCACCCGTCGCGGCCGTGGCCCGTTGCACGGACGCAAAGCCCAGCGAGCCCACTCCGGCCAAGCCGGCGGTGGCAACGCCCGAGCGGCGCAGAAATGAGCGGCGATCCAAAACGGACGACGGGGCGAAGCTGGCTGCCAGCTTGGCCTGGCGCGCTTTGGCGGCATGTCGCTTGATGAGCACGGTTGAACCTCCCGAATTTTTTATCAATACCGATTGGTGCGGTAGTACGCTTTCACGTGCTCGCTTTCCCGGTATCGTTTCTTCTTGCGATCGTCCGGCGACTCCGCCGCATGAGCCTCTTGGACCGGCAGGCCGGCCACAAGTGCCCCCGATCCGACGGCCCCCTGACCCAGAGCTCTGAGCAAGCTGCGGCGATCGACTCCGACTTTGTCTGGCGTCAAGGGGCTGACATCAGGGGCGCGACCATCTTGAGTTTTCATCGAGCAATCCTTTCGAGTTTCCCCGCACAGCCATTCATTATTCCGCCGCTCCGTCTTCCAGCCGCAAGGCCTCCGCCTCGATCTCTAACCAAAGCGCCCCGAGAGCGGCCACCGACGTGTAGAATTTCGCTGAAGGCGCGACGCGCAGATCCGCCCAGAACCGCGGCGCCCACGGCAAAACGTGCTGCTGCAGAAAGCGATCGGCATCATCCTGCGACGACGCACCGGTTTCATCATCGTGTGTGCCCCCGCCGATGAGACCGGCCACAACTTCCAGCAGCGAAACGAGATGGTCTTCGGGCTCGAAAACCTTGTCTTGCCGCGAGAACCCGAGCCGGGCCATGTCGGCGCGCACGCGCGCCAGCGGCCGCTCGTGCAAAAAGCCTGTCAGGTAGTAGGACGCATATGGCAGCAGCTCGCCTCGGCCAACACCGATAAACAGCGCGAAATATTCGGATGCCGCCGCTTCGACGGTGGTCGATCGCGCCGCGTCCGCGAGCGCAAGGTGTGCCAGTCCAATGGGCGATGCATCGCCCTTGAGGGCGGCAAGCTCGCTCAATAACCGGGCGGTTGGTGGGGAACGGATCAACGAGGCGAGCAGGAGGTATTCATTGGCGCGCGCGACCTGAAGCGGATCAGCGGAGGTAGCATCAACGACCGCACGCTGACCGAGCGAAGGCTCGGTCGCCTCCTTGCGCTCTGTCCTGAGCTCTAACGTCCCGGCCAAGCTGCCACCATGTGTTCGGTTGCGCCGGCTGCAATTGCCTTCGCGTCATGACTCGATGAACAAACAAAGATGCAGCCGAGTAGTCGTATCGAGAACGACCTTCGGCAGTGAAAAGTTGCCGTGCAAATTCGGAAATGTCACTGTGACTGGAAAGTTATCAGAGCGGCCCCAGCCCAGGTATCAGACTAAAGTCTTATTCGACGTCAGAGTGTCCGGATTTCCGGCAATGCTCCCCCGTGCCGCAAACGCGTCTGTCCCTCCCGGGAGGCAGGCGCCGAAGCGTCCTGTTCGGCCAACGAGCCCGTCTCAGACGCGGCCTTAATTTCGTCGCGCCTAACGTGAGGTGCGCTGGGGGACGGCGCGACTTCTCCGCTGCCAACGGTCGGTTTGGAAGCGGCGGGCACGGTCACAACGGGCGCCACAGCGTCCCCCGACATCTCATTCGTCAGCGCGTCTTTGATCTCTCCGGTCGCCTGGGCCAGCAGGGCCTCGATATCGGTTCCTGGCGGCAACTCGCCGAAACCCGGCACGCCGCCGGGAACGTTCCAGTCGTACTGGTTTTCTGCCATCTCCACGAAATCGCGAATCGTCGGATCGAGAGACCAGGCGCGCCGCAGCGCGAGCCGCTTCAGTTCTTCCGGTACGCCACGCCGCAGGAAGGCCGCGAAATCGCTGTCGCGTGTCAGATCCTCCACTTTCGGCAAGGACGCGAGATCGACTGGGGCTTCAGCGTCGCCGGTGTCACCCGGCACGTGCGGGTCCGCGGCGGCAGGTGTCTTGGCTCCATCCGCATCCTCGCGCTTGCGGCGCGCCCACCGGGCGAGAAAATTCTCGCGCCTGTCTTCCGACACGCTCCTCACTCCTCCGCCTGACCCGATCGTCCGGGTGGTTTCCCGAAGCCGGGAATCGCTTTGTTCCGCTGCCGTTTGATATAGGGTCGTTCAACGTGATGCGCTTCGATGAATTGAGCCACCACGGCTGCGATCTCCTCGGGCATGCTGACGGTTTCGACGACATTCGAGCCGGCCTCCGTGCTCCCCTCCCCTTCGGCTGGATCCGCCGTGACCAGGCTGACGTCAACCGGCGGCTCGGGGCCTTCAGGTCTGAGAATGACCCAAAGCTTCGGATCGCCAGAGGTGAGATTATCGCGGTAATTCGCTGTGTCGGTGGAATAAAGGTGGAGAGCCGCCTCGCCTGCATAATACCGGGCGACATCAGGCCCGACGCTGAGCGGCGTCCAAGCCGCGACATCGGGCGCGGTTGGAAAAATCACAACCGGCCGCCACGCATAGCCGCCCCAGGCACCCCTCAACAGGCGCCGCTCGACGACCAGTCCGACGATGAGGGTTGTTTCGATCAAGACAGATCCTGCGATCTCGAGCACTCGCCCACTGTCAGCCAGATCGAGGCAACTTGAAAGCCCGCTCCATCCTCAGTTGATGAAAAACGCATAGCCCATGAAGTTGTTGCGGAACAGGCGGTTCCAGTTCTGAAACGCCGGACCTCCCAGGATGGGCCCTTCTTTAAGAAACGGAACAGCGCCGTGGCCGGTCACCCACAGCACGAGGTCGAAGGGCTTGGGCTGCTCGAAGACCATCTTGAGGTCGATGCCCTTGTTAAAGCGCCAGTGCGCCATCAGCTTGCGCCCATCCAACAAGGCTTCGACGTCGTCGAGCACCGCCAGCCAGCCGGTGATCATTTCATCGGTGATGGGCAGGCCCGGCACGGCGCGGCTCTGCTGTCGGGGGCTGGGCAGCCATTCCCGATCATCGTCGGACTCAGCCAGAACCGCCGTCCACGTCTGCCGGCTCAAGGCAATGGCCGATTTGAGATGGCCGCGTGCGGCTTTCATCCGCGCGACGTCGCCAGCCGGCCACTGGATTAAATGGAACAGTGCAATCTGATCGCCAATTCCGTCTCCGTTGAGCATCGACATGGGATTGTCGTTGTCGATCGGGGCAAGGTCGGCCGGCGGCTTGGCACCGGTGAAGAACAGGTGCGCGGTGGCGT
>JBKJYG010000219.1:0-9338 GCA_046715905.1 Hyphomicrobiaceae bacterium
CGTCACGAACGAGCGCCGTCCGGCGCCGACAGCGCTGACCTGCATGGGCAAGAGGCAGGACGCACCCCCCTCCCGGAGCGCAAACCCAGCTCGAAGCGCGAGCCGTCCGGCTCTCTCGGCGCCCGGCCGCACCGCAACCACGAAAGAGATACACTGCGCGAGCCGCTGCCCGGTGGCCGGGAAAGCCGCCAACAGGAGCGAACAAGGTCCGAAGGCAACAGCCAGCCCGAGGTACGAGCATCCAAGGGCTCGCCTCGCCCTTCGAAAACCCCCAGCGAGGACGCCGACGCGCGCCGCCAACCTCGCCGCGATCCAAGCCGCGAGGATCGAACCGCCAATCCGGCACGACCAAACGATGGCCAGCGCGGCACACCGGTGGGATTGGGTGACCATGTTCCAGCCTTCCTGCGTCGGCCTGTGCGTGCGACGATTGACTGAGCGCTCTTGAGGGGTTGATGGAACGATCAGCCCACGTGTTGACATCGTATGAGAGGGTGTCCCCGCAGGCAGCATTGGCCGAGCTATGGACGCTTGGCGGCGGCTCTCAATCCGCGCTCGATCAAGTGAGCTTCACCGGAGCGGGTCCGGGGCTGCCCTCGTCGTTCAACGTGGGCACGCTAGCGCTTTCGAGCATCGCCGCCAGCGCGCTGGCGGTTTCGGAAATCTGGTGGTCACGGACCGGCAATCGGCAGAGTGTCAGCATAGATCTCCGCCACGCCGCGGCAGAGTTTCGCTCCGAGCGGTATGTGGCCGTGGACGGTGTGCAAGCGCACGAATGGGACAAGATCGCGGGCGTGTACCGCACGGGTGATGGCCGCTTCGTTCGGCTGCATACGAACCTGCCGCATCATCGCGCTGGCATCTTGAAGCTGCTGGATTGCGACTACGATCGTGCGGCCGTCACAGACCGCCTCGCGCGATGGACAGGCGAAGCATTTGAGACGAAAGCCACAGCAGCAGGGCTCGTCGTCGCCCTCATGCGCTCGGCCGAGGAATGGGCCGAGCATCCGCACGCCCGCGCGTTGACGGCCCTGCCCGTGCTGGAGATCGAGAAGATCGGCGAAGCGCCGACTCGCCCTTGGCCGAATTTTGCGCCCTCACAGCCGCTCTCAGGCATCCGGGTCCTGGATCTCACGCGCATCATCGCTGGACCGGTATGCGGGCGCACTTTGGCAGCGCACGGGGCCGATGTTTTGCTGGTGACCAGCCCGAAGTTGCCCTTCATCCCCGTTCTGGCCATGGACACGGGCCGGGGCAAGCTCTCGACCCACATCGATCTGGAGACGCCGTCAGGACGGGACACGTTAAGGGGTCTGCTGACCGGAGCTGACGTCTTCATTCAAGGGTATAGGCCAGGCGCAATTGCCGCCAAGGGTTTCTCCCCGTCGGACTGTGCGGAGCAATCGCCAGGCATCGTGTGCGTCTCACTTTCGGCCTACGGGCGCGTTGGACCTTGGGCCGAGAAGCGCGGCTTCGACAGCCTCGTGCAAACGGCGACCGGCATCAATCATTCCGAAGCCGCAGCCGCTGACATGGAAGGGCCAAAGGAGCTTCCCGCGCAAGCCCTGGATCATGGCGCGGGCTTTATCATGGCGGCCGGGGCAGCGCTCGCGCTCGACCGGCAACGACGGCAAGGCGGCTCGTGGCATGTCCAGGTCTCCTTGGCTCAAACCGGCGCCTGGCTGGCGACCCTCGGCCGCGATCCGGAAGGCCTTCAGGCACCAGACCCGCAACGCGCCGACGTTCAAGATCTGCTCGAAAGCAGCCCATCGGGCTTCGGGCCGATGCAGGCGGTTCGCCATTCGGCGCAACTCTCGGCAACGCCCGCGCGCTGGACAAGGCCATCGGCTCGCCTAGGCACGCATCCGCCGGTCTGGCCAACGGCTGCGTGATCGCGTCCGCCTCCCAAGTCAAAAAGAGCTGCCGGGCTGAGCAAGGAACTCGATTTCCGCCGGCGTCGATGACCGGCCGAGCGGCGCATTGCGGTGCGGGAAACGACCGAACCGATCGACAATCGCCTTGTGCGCTTCAGCGTAGCGGATCAACTCGGGATCACCCAGGGCCTGGAACAGCCGCACCGAGAGCTGTTGATCAGCAACGTCCTCACTGTGCTCCAAGGGAAGGTAGAAGAACGCACGCGCGCGCGCGGGCACGCCTAGGTCGAGCCCGCCGGCAATCGCCAAGTGAGCGAGAATTCGCGCCTGACCGTCCGCCGCGAATGCGGCCGCGGTGCCACGAAACATATTGCGCGAGAATTGATCGAGGACGATGACGGCGCCCAGAGCGCTCCGTGCGTCCTGAACGAGGCTCGCGGGAGGGTGGCCTCGCAAAGCGCTGTGAAGCTGTTTGAACTGCTGTCCGATCCGCGCGTCGAGCTCGGGATCAACTTTGAACCAGGCAGCACTTTCGATTTCGCTGAACCAAAACCTCAGAACGTCCGCCGCCCAGCCGTCCGGAAGCTCAGGTGAAAATTCCATGCTCACGCGATCAGGACTGGAAAGCCTCAACCTGCTCTTTGGGTGCGGGCTTCAGATTAACACTTTCGCCGCAACCGCAGGCGCTGGTTTGATTGGGGTTATTAAAGGCGAATTGGGCGGAGAGCTTGTCGATTTTCCAATCCATCTCCGTGCCGAGCAGGTAAAGAACGGCTTGCGGATCGATAATGACGCGGGCGCCATCCCGTTCCACCACTTCATCGAACTTGCCGACGCTGGTGGCCCAATCCATGGCGTATTCCATGCCGGCGCATCCGCCCTTCTTCACACCAATCCTGAGCCCGACGACATCATCACCCTTTTTGGCCATAATGGTCTGGATGCGAGCGGCCGCAGCAGCCGTCATGGTCATGACCTTCGGGCGGGGACGAACGGGAGTGGCCATCAGTTGCATCTCCTTCGCCGAACCACGGCGCTTCGAGATATATAGCATATTCGAGAGACAATTGCAGCCCTGGCTCGGGGGCGCGCCGAGCCTTTGCCGGTCTAGAACATATTAAGTGCAAGCCGCGCCTCGTCTGACATCCGGCTTTGATCCCAAGGTGGCTCGAACGTCAGCTTCACGGTACATACCTGTACGCCCGGGACCGAGGAGACCGCGTTCTCGACCCAGATCGGCATTTCGCCGGCCACCGGACAGCCCGGCGCCGTCAAGGTCATGTCGACGGCTACCGAGCGGTCATCCGCAATATCGATTTTGTAGATCAGTCCGAGTTCGTAAATGTCCGCCGGGATTTCGGGGTCGTAGACAGTCTTGAGCGCAGCCACGATGTCAGCCGTCATTTGCTCAAGCACTTCGGCCGAGAGGGCCGACCCCTCGACCGGTTCACGCGAGGGCTGAACCGCAGCAGCGCTCGTGTCCGGTTCAGAGTCGACCCGATGCGCCCGAGCCTCATCGGGCGCCATCATCGCCTGATCGATCGTCAGAATGTCTCGTTCCGGCTTGCCGTCCATCGACCAACTTCCTCAGGAGAAGAATTCGCGCGCCTTCAGCAACGCTTCGGCCAGCGCGTCTATTTCTTCGGTTGTGTTGTACATGGCGAACGAGGCACGGCAGGTCGCCGTGACGCCAAGCCGCTCCATCAAGGGTTGGGCGCAATGATGCCCGGCCCGCACCGCGACGCCGGACCTGTCGATGATGGTCGAAACGTCGTGGGGATGCAGCCCGTCGATGTTAAAGGCCACGATCGCACCTTTGTCACGAGCGTGTCCGTATATTTTCAACCAGTTGAATTCCCCGAGCCGCTGGTGAGCATAATCGCGCAGCTTGCTTTCGTGCTCCGCAATCCGGTCACGGCCGACCTGCATCATGTAGCCGAGAGCAGCGCCAAGGCCGATGGCCTCGACGATTGGCGGCGTTCCCGCCTCAAACCGGTGCGGAGTTTTGCCATAGGTGATCCCGTCGGTCGTGACGCTCTCGATCATTTCACCCCCGCCCATGTAGGGAGGCATGGCGTCCAGATGCTCCTTGCGCCCGTAGAGCACTCCTATGCCGGTCGGACCGTAAACCTTGTGTCCGGTGAAAACATAGAAGTCGCAATCCAACTCCTGGACGTCGACCGACAGATGCACGGCTGATTGGCTGCCGTCCACGAGCACGGGAATGCCGCGCGCATGGGCCAAGCGGACGATCTCCTGGATCGGCGTCACGGTGCCCAGAACATTGGACATGTGAGTGATAGCGACCATTTTCGTGCGG
Source organism: Hyphomicrobiaceae bacterium (assembly GCA_046715905.1). GTDB lineage: Bacteria > Pseudomonadota > Alphaproteobacteria > Rhizobiales > Hyphomicrobiaceae. The sequence goes on from JBKJYG010000219.1 coordinate 4,195, forward strand.
GGGCCGAGCAGCTTCTCGAAGGCCTGCAGATCCAGCTCTCCAGAATCTGAGATTGGCGCCCATTTCAAGACGCAGCCCTTCCGCTCGCGGTGGAAGTGCCAGGGTACGATGTTTGAGTGATGCTCCATGATGGAGAGGACAATTTCATCACCCTCGACGAAGCTCGAACCCCAACTCGCGGCAACCAGGTTGATCGCCTCGGTGGTGTTGCGCGTGAAAATAATCTCGTCTTCGAAGCGCGCGTTCAGAAAGCGGCGCGTGATGGCGCGGGCTTCTTCGAATTTGGAAGTCGCGGTATTGGAGAGATAGTGCAGACCGCGATGCACGTTGGCGTATTCAAATCGGTAGGCATGATCCATGGCCTCGATAACGGAACGTGGTTTTTGCGCCGAGGCGCCGTTGTCGAGATAAACCAGCGGCCGCCCATAAACCTCGCGGAATAGGATCGGGAAGTCGGAGCGGATCTGAGCTACGTCGAACACGCCCGTTCCACCTGTGGTAATGGAGGTCATGGCGTTCCGTGTTCCCTGGCCGTGGAGGCGCTGGCAGCCGCCGGGTCCGAATCGGCCAGCGTCGGAGATTGCCCGAGCCAGGCGAGCGCCAAGCCGCGCAACGCCTCCCGCACGGGTTCGGACTCCAGCTTTTCAAACGGCTCGGCCATAAAGCTTTCGATCAACATTGAGCGGGCATCGGCCTCCGGAATGCCTCGCGATCGGAGATAGAACAGCATCTCCGGATCCAGTTGCGCGACCGTCGAACCATGCCCGCAAACCACGTCGTCGGCGTAAATTTCCAGCTCAGGCTTGGAGTCGAACTCGGCATCTGCCGACAGCATCAAAGCTTGCGCCATCTGTTTGCCATCGGTCTTCTGGGCTACCGGCCGCACGACGATCTTGCCTTGGAATACGCCGCGTGCGCGACCGTCCAGCACACCCTTGAACAGCTCCCGGCTTTCGCATCCCGGCGTCGAGTGCTCAAGTGTCAACGTCGTATCGATGTGATCCCGCCCCCGGCCCAGGAAGACCCCGGACAGATCAAATTTCGCGTTGGCTCCGGTAAACCCAGCAACGATCTCATTGCGGACAAATGGCGCTCCCGCGGTGAGCTGAAAACCGCGATAAACCGCTGCCTCGCCAATTCGCACCCGCCAACCCGAGACATGCACGTCATCCGTGCCGCCGACCATGACCTTAATGTGCTGAACGTCCGCACCATCGGCAATGTCGAGGTCTGTCGCGTAATTGCCCGGACCCGATATCGGGGCACTGCCCAAGGTCACGTGCGCATCGATCAGCGTCACCCGGGCGGCGGCCTCGACGCTCACCACGTGCCGTGTCGTTACGGCGCCCGAGCCTCGTGCCGAGCGGATGTGCGCAATAAGTATGGGACGATCAAAGACGGCGCCGGCCTTCACCTTGAGAACCATGCCGTCAGCCATGAACGCAAGGTTGAGAGCCGAGACGGCGTCGGGCGTTCCTAGCCGCGCGGCCGTGAACTTCGACTGCAACCACGCCGGGCCTTTGCCCAGGATGTCCCGCAGCCGCAGCACTTCGATGCTCGAAGGCAGCTGCTCTTTGGACGTTGATGCACCGGCCAGAAAGCGCCCGTCGACGAACACCATCCGGTAGGCGTCAATGGCAGCAAGGCCCGCCAGGGCTTGATCCACCTCAGCCCGCGAGATGTCGTCGCCCCCAGAACTTGGGGCAGGCCATGGAACTTGGCGCATCCGCTCGCGCAGATCGGTATATTTCCACTCCTCGATCCGGCGATGGGGCAAACCCAGCGCGTCGAACCGGCGGATGGCGTGACGTCGCAACTCCTGTACCCAGCCCGATCCCGGTAAATCCGGCTCGGCGGCTCTGAAGTTTTCGATCAAGGCCTGCTCGGCCTTCGTTTTCAACAGGGCAGCGGTCATGTACAAAACTTCTATGATAAGGACATCAAAGCCCTAGGCCGGGCGATGGCCGAAGCAGACTTACGGGGTCAAATTCTGCGAGCTAACTACGCCGCTTTCGGCGCGAACTCGGCATAGCCCGACGCCTCCAGATCCATGGCCAGTGAGGCATCGCCCGATTTCTGTATGCGGCCATGCGCCAGCACATGCACTTTATCGGGCTTGATATAGGCCAACAGACGCTGGTAGTGCGTAATCACGAGCATTGTCCGCCTGCCATCCCGCAGCCGGTTGGCACCGTCCGAGACGACACGAATGGCGTCGATATCCAGCCCGGAATCGGTTTCGTCGAGCACGCACAGTGTCGGCTCGAGCATGGTCATTTGCAGAATTTCCATTCGCTTCTTCTCGCCGCCGGAGAAGCCGACGTTGAGCGGCCGTTTCAACATCTCGTCCTTGATGCCCAATTCAGCGGCCCGCGTGCGCACGAGTTTCAGGAACGCCGGTGTCGTCAGTTCCGCCTCGCCACGCTTCTTGCGCACAGCATTCAAAGAGGAGCGCAGGAACGTCATGGTGGCCACTCCCGGAATCTCCATCGGGTATTGAAAGGCCAAAAACACGCCTTTGGCGGCCCGCTCATCGGGGGAGAGTTCGAGGAGAGATTCGCCATTCCAGAGCATGTCGCCCTGCGTGACTTCATAGTCATCACGACCAGCAAGCACGTAAGCCAAAGTCGACTTACCGGAGCCGTTGTGGCCCATGATCGCGTGCACTTCGCCGGCCGGCACCGCAAGGGAGAGGCCGCGAAGGATCTCTGTGCCCTCGCCGGCAATTCGCACATGCAGGTCTTTAATTTCGAGCATGGTTCCTTCGTCTCTGTCGATGTTGGCTGGAACGACGATCCGCCGCCGTCCTAACCCCGTTGCGTCTAGCGGACTAACGCAGGTGCGCCTCGGCCTGACACAGGGGCAACTAGCGGTGCTGCCCTATCGGCTGGCGACCTTGTCAAACTCGATCTCGGCTGGATAAAGAACGCCAAGCCAATCGCACTTCTCAGGTTGGAGTTCTGCAAATTCGACCAGGAACGCATTGCCCTGATCCAATGTTTCCAGCACCGTCACAACCGATCCTTGTCTCAGGGATAAGCCGGGTCGCTTATTACTCAATGCGTTCCGCCGCATGCACTCGCCGGGCTCGATTTCGCGCATCAAACGAGCGGTCTTCAGCACTTCGCCAAAACCAGCCGCATCACTCATACTTGCCTCCTGAGAACTGGGTGACGCCCCAATGGCCTCTCCAGCCTTCCTTGTCGAGTAGTTGTAAAACTAGCGTTTCCTTGAACGATCAGTTCGACTAAATCGCGAGGATCGACCCGCTTTGCGGCCAGATCCTACACGGACTTTTCAAGTCACGCACCAATTGTCGCACCTTGCGGATGGCTTTTCTACGCGCTTTTTTCGGCTTGGATTAACCAACTGATCCTTCGAGACTTATCCCGATCAACTTTTGAGTTTCAGCCATAAATTCCATCGGAAGTTGCTGCAGCACGTCGCGTACGAACCCATTCACGATGAGGGCCACGGCTTCCTCGTCGGACAAACCGCGCTGGCGGCAATAGAACAGTTTGTCATCAGAGATTTTCGACGTCGTGGCCTCGTGCTCGAAATGGGCCGAAGCGTTCTTCGCCTCGATGTAAGGCACAGTATGGGCGCCGCAAGCGTTACCGATCAACAGACTGTCGCAATTCGTAAAATTGCGCGCGTTGGTCGCCTTCCGATGGGCTGAGACGAGGCCGCGGTACGTATTCTGCGATCGGCCCGCCGCAATCCCCTTGGAGATGATGCGGCTCGATGTGTTACGACCCAAGTGGATCATCTTCGTCCCACTATCCACCTGCTGGCGACCGTTGGAGATGGCGATCGAATAGAATTCGCCGCGACTTCCATCGCCACGCAGGACGCAGCTTGGATACTTCCAGGTGATCGCGGAGCCGGTTTCGACCTGGGTCCACGAGATCTTGGAGTTGCGGCCGCGGCAGTCGCCCCGCTTGGTGACGAAATTGTAGATGCCGCCCTTGCCTTCACTGTCGCCCGGATACCAATTCTGAACAGTCGAATACTTGATTTCCGCATCATCGAGAGCGACCAGTTCCACGACCGCGGCATGCAGTTGATTTACATCGCGCATGGGTGCCGTGTAGCCTTCGAGGTAGCTGACGTACGACCCTTTCTCGGCGATGATCAGTGTGCGTTCGAACTGACCCGTGCTCTTGTCGTTAATGCGGAAATAGGTCGACAGCTCCATCGGACAGCGCACGCCCTCGGGGATGTAAACAAACGAGCCGTCGGAAAACACGGCCGCATTGAGCGCAGCATAGTAATTGTCAGACTGCGGCACCACAGAGCCGAGATATTTCCTGATCAATTCCGGGTGTTCACGCAAGGCCTCCGAAATCGAGCAAAAAATGACCCCCGACTTGCGCAGCTCCGCCTTGAAGGTTGTTACGACCGAGACCGAATCGAACACGGCGTCCACGGCCACCCGGCCTGGTACCGGACTATACCCTTCAGCCTGATCGATCTGGCTCGGTTCGCCGGGCTTGCGCACGCCCGCCAATAGCTCCTGCTCCTTCAAGGGAATGCCCAGCTTGGCATAGGTTTTCAGCAACTCGGGATCGACGTCGGCCAGAGACTTTGGACCTTCGGCACTTTTCGGCGCGGAGTAGTAGTAGAGATCCTGGAAGTCAATCTTGGGGTAATCGACCTTGGCCCAAGTCGGTTCAGTCATGGCCTGCCAACGCTGAAACGCCTCCAGCCGCCAAGCAAGCATCCACTCGGGCTCACCTTTCCGCTCGGAAATAAAACGCACCGTCGATTCGTCAAGGCCTTTCGGCGCCTTGACCGTTTCGATTTCGGTTTCAAAGCCATACTTGTATTTATCAACGTCGATCGCCTTGACCTGCTCGATCGTCTGTTGAACTGCCGCCATGAATAGTCTCCAGATCGAATAAGTGTATCTCGAAGCCGAGGCTAGGCCGCCCGAGCTTGGGGTATTGCCAGGCGCGTCCAGGTTTCAATGAACGCGGCTGTATCGCGGCGTGTCGTGGTTCGACCAAGGCTCACCCGAATGGCCGATCGCCTAAGATCGGCAGGTAAGCCCATAGCCAAGGTGACGGCACTCTCTTCGATCCTGCCCGACGAGCACGCGGCGCCGGCACTCACTGCAAAACCCGCCAGATCCAGCGCGGCGA
>JBKJYG010000220.1:0-4477 GCA_046715905.1 Hyphomicrobiaceae bacterium
CCGCACAAGGCCCAAAACAGATCGGGGTTCTCCTCAACGCTCGCTGTCAATAAATCCGCTTCGGCCGTGACAACCTTGAATGAACGGACGTTGTCACACGTGAGGCCATGTTTCCCACTCAGCCAGCCGAACCCACCGCCAAGTGTAAGTCCGGCAATGCCTGTGTGCGAGATCGCGCCTCCAGGTGTCGCAAGGCCGAACGCTTGGGTTTGAGCGTCGAAGTCTCCCCAGGTGACGCCGGGTTCAGCAAATGCGCGCTTGCGTATCGGGTTGACGCGAACGTTGCGCATTCCAGCGCAATCGATCATCAATCCGCCCTCGCACACTGCAAGGCACGGCATGTTGTGGCCGCCACCCCGAACCGAGACTATCAGCCCATTTTCACGTCCAAAGCGTATCGCAGAAATGACGTCATCGACACACGATACCCGGACTATCATGGCCGGACGTCGATCAATTTGAGCGTTCCATACTTCGCGCAATTGGTCGTAGCCAAGTTCTCCCGGCATGACGACTGCACCTTTGCACCGATTGCGGAAGGCATTCACGGCTGCGGTCGAGAGGGCTATGTCGTTCTTCGGATGCATGGCCTGCTCCTGGGCTAATGTCAAAATCTGCAACGATGTCTGAGTAAATTTACACAATGGCGCCGCAACGTGTTTGCCGAATGCGAGCGCGTGAAAGAAATCATTGCAGCACGTCTGGTTCTGGCAGGCAAGAATTTGCGCTTTAGCGGCAGAAGATGGCCCATAGCCGCCGCTCCGCGGCGCGGCCAGAACCTTCGACCTCTGCTGCCGGCAGATTGAGATCGCTTCGCATGGTCAGCCGGCGAAGCTTCACGTTGATGCGGTCGATGTAGGCCGGGATGTACGATAAATCTGTAACGGTCACAGGCGCACATGGATCGCGCCCGTCGGTGATTGCCGCGTGCTAAGATGTCCTTCGCTGGCGCTCTGCCGGTGCGCGGAATACCGCAACGCGGTGGCTCGCACGGCCCTCTCGTAATGCCGCCAGTTGACATCGCGCTCGGAGCCTCGAACAGTGCCCGAGAAGCATCCATGGCGGGTCGTTCAACCTGCTGAACGGCTCACGGGCAAGAGGTCCACTTTGACTCAATCTTTGATCGTCTTGGAGAATTTTCTTCAGGCGCTGTCGGCTGGACTTCTTCTGGGGGGCATCTACGCGCTGATGTGCGTCGGCCTTGGCATCATCTTCGGCGTCATGCGCGTCATCAATTTTGCCCAGGGCGACCTGATGATGCTCGGCATGTATAGCTCGTTCTATCTGTTCGGCACGTTGGGCCTTGGCTCGGCACTGGGCGCGGGACCGGGCTCGATCGTGGCCGCGCTCCTGACCGGACCGATCATGTACGTGTTCGGACTGCTGCTGCACCGGTTCCTGATCAGCAAGGTGACCGGGGTTCGGGTCGCGCGCATGGAAGGCGAGGGGCACTACGCGCAGCTCATCCTCACGCTCGGGGTGGCGCTGATCCTGTCGAACGGTGGCCTGATCCTGTTTGGCTCGACGCCCGTGTCGATCCGCACGCCCCTGTCGTCGAGCGCCTGGGAGCTTGGGCCGCTGGTCGGCAACGATGTCAGCGTATTCATCAACAAGGCGCGCGGTATCGCCCTGCTCGTATCGCTCACCGTCGCGATCGGCCTATTTTTATTTATCTCCCGCGCCCGCGTCGGGAAATCGCTGCGTGCGGCCGCGGATAATCCCGAAGCCGCCATCTACATGGGCATCGACGTCGATAAGGCGCACCGTGTCGCGTTTGGCATTGGTACCGCCATCACCGCGATTGCCGGCGGGCTGATCGCGTCGTACTACCCGTTCCAGCCCTATATCGGCTTGGAATTCGTCATCGTCATGTACGCGGGCGTGGTGCTGGGGGGACTGGGTTCGATCATCGGAGCGTTCTGGGGCGGCATGATCATAGGTCTCGTGCAGCAGCTATCGACCTTGGTGCTGCCGGTGCAACTCCAGAACACTGCGATCTTCGTGGTGTTCCTGCTGATCGTGTTCCTGCGGCCGCAAGGTCTGTTCGGCGTCAACGTGCAGAGGGCATGAGATGCAGCGCTCGATCGAAAAACAGCCCGCCGTGCCGGCCATAAGACCTCGCACATCTACCGCCTCGTGGCTCATCCCCCTGGTTGCCGTGATCGCCTTCTATCTCGTGCTCGTCGGCACGATCAAGAACCAATATTATCAGCTCATGCTGACGCTGGTGCCGGTGTGGGCAGCGTTCGGAATATCCTGGAACATTCTCAGCGGCTATTCGGGGCTGGTGTCGTTCGGACATGCCGCCTTTTTCGGACTGGGCGCCTACACGCTGACCATCCTGTTTGTGAACTTCGGCATCACACCCTGGATCGGGTTGCCGGCCGCGGGCCTCGTCGGCGGCGCTGCGGGGCTGATCATCGGCTACCCGACGTTCCGCCTCAAAGGGCATTACTTCGCGCTGTCGATGCTGGCCTATCCTCTGGCCCTGCTCTACGTCTTCGAGTGGCTCGGCCTGCAAGAGGTCTCGCTGCCCATGCGACGTGACGCGCCGGCGTTCTACATGCAGTTTGCCGACACGCGCATCTATTCTCTCATCGCGCTCGGGCTCATGGTCGCCGCGTTGCTGGTGTCGTTCCGCGTCGAGCGGTCGCGATTTGGCATGTCGCTGCTGGCCATCAAGCAGAACGATATCGCGGCCGAGGCGGCCGGCATCGACACGTTCCGCTGGAAACTGAAGGCCATCGTCGTCTCCGGCGCCATCGCGGGCACCATCGGCGGCTTCTATGCCGTGGTGCTGCTGGTGGTCACGCCGCAATCGGTGTTTGGCATGCTGACCTCGGCGCAAGCCTTGATCATGGCGCTGTTCGGCGGCGTGGGCGCGGCCTGGGGACCGGTGATTGGTGCTGCCATTCTCATTCCGCTGACCGAGATCCTGCATGCCGAACTCGGCGACAAGCTGCCGGGTATTCAAGGCGTGGTGCTGGGCGTGGCGATCATTCTCATCATCCTCTACGCGCCGGAGGGCATTTATTGGCGCCTGCGGGATCTCTGGATCGGGCGCAAGGCAAGGCCGGATAGGGAGGCGGTTGCCGATGCCGCCCCTGACGCAGATCGCGCTGCGGCCGATGCATCTCAAACCCCAGCCGGGCCGCGCCCCGGAAAGCCCCCCGTTCCCGTTCCCGCGAGCCCGTCGCGCCGGGCGGCAAACCCGGAGGCCCGGCCGCTGCTCGAGGTGCGCGATCTGTCAAAGAGTTTCGGCGGGCTCAAGGCCGTGCAGACTGTCAGCTTCACCGTTCGCGAGGGCCGGATTCTCGGCATCATCGGACCCAACGGGGCCGGCAAAACGACGCTCTTCAATCTGCTCAACGGCATCATGGCAGCCGACAGCGGCATGGTGACCTACGAGGGCCGTCCGGTACTGGGCCTCCCCGCCAACCGGGTTTGCCGGCTCGGCATCGGCCGCACGTTCCAGGTCGCGCGGCCATTCCCGCGTCTCAGTGTGCTCGACAACGTGGTGGTGGGGGCCTTCGCCGCCGCCGCCACCGACGATGAGGCCTATGCCCTCGCCGAAGCCGCGCTCGCCCGCGTTGGACTAGCCAACGATGCCCACCTGCTGGCCGGCGGTCTGACGACCAAGCAGCTCCGGCTGCTTGAGCTTGCCCGGGCGCTGGCGGGACAGCCCAAGCTCTTGCTGCTGGACGAAACGCTGGCGGGCCTGGGCTCGGATGCCGTCGAAGACATGCTGGCGGTTATCCGCGAACTGGCGGCAAGCGGCATTACGATTGTCATCATCGAGCACACGATGCAGGCCATGGTCCGGCTCGCCGATGAGTTCATCGTGCTCGACCACGGCGCCGTTCTGGCCACAGGCACCCCCGACGAGGTGACGCGAAATCCTGAGGTGATCGAGGCCTACCTCGGGAAGAAGTGGAGCGCCTATGCTCGAGCTTGATAACGTGCATGTCGCCTACGGTGGCCTCAAGGCGCTGAATGGCGTCTCGGTCAAGGTCGGGGATGGTGACTTCGTATCGATCGTCGGGCCCAATGGTGCGGGCAAGACAACCTTGTTCAAGGCGATCTCAGGCGCGGTGCCCGTCATGGCGGGACGCATTGCCTTCGATGGCGAGGACCTGGCCAAGGTCACGCCGTCGGATCGTCCCCACCTTGGGATCGCGCATGTGCCCGAGGGGCGGCAGGTGTTCCCCAATCTCACGGTCCTCGAAAATCTCGAGATGGGGGCTTGGACAGCGGCCGGGCGTCGCGACTGGTCGACCAATCTCGATTACATTCTGGCGCTGTTCCCCGTGCTCGGTGAGCGGCGCGGTCAGTTTGCGGGTACCCTGTCGGGCGGTGAACAACAGATGGTGGCCATCGGCCGAGGCCTCGCGTCCTCGCCGCGGCTGCTGATGCTTGACGAACCCTCGATGGGGCTCGCGCCGACCATCGTCGATATGATCTTCGAGCGCATCACCGA
>JBKJYG010000221.1:0-3541 GCA_046715905.1 Hyphomicrobiaceae bacterium
GAACCGCGGCGGCGCCTCGGGCGTCATTGGCAACGAGGCCGCCTTCCGCTCGGCCCCGGACGGCTACACCTTCCTGTTCACCGGCAACACGGGCACCGTCGGTATCCCGCTGCTGCGCAAACTTAATTTCGACAGCCGCCAGTTCCTGCCGGTGGCGCGTACCGGCGATGCGGTGTCGGGTTTCACGATCCATCCGGGGGTGGGCCCCAGGACCTTCAACGAGATGCTGGACTACGCGCGCAAGAACCCGGGCAAGCTCAACTTCGGCTCCTCGGGTCCGGGCACCCAGCCGCATCTTCGCTACGAGATGCTGCGCTTCAAGACCGGCGTCGACATCGCCCACATCCCTTATCGCGGCGGCGCCGACAGCTTGCAGGATCTGCTCGCCGGCAACATCCAGCTCATGAATGAGGCCTCGACGCTGCCGCATGTCAAAGCCGGCAAGCTGATCATGCTCAACGTCAACACGCCGCAGCGCTTCGCCGACTTGCCCGACGTGCCGACGCTGACCGAGCTCGGCGTCAAGGACGCCGACATGGCGAGCTGGTTTGGCCTCTACGCGCCGCCCGCGACGCCGAAGGAGATCATCACGACGCTTCATGCCAAGATCAGCGAGATCGCGGCGACGCCCGAGTGGCGGGCAAAAATGCAGCTCGTGGCGACACTGCCGGTGGTGGGCAGCATCGCCGAGATGCAGAAGTTCTGGGACGACGACTGGAAATCGACCGAGGAAGTCATCAAGACGGCCGGCATCAAACTCGAATGAGGGCGGCAGCCGCGACGACCGCCGTGCCTGATGGGGCAAGCAGCGGCAGGACCATCGGCCGACGTCCACCCTCAAGGCCTGTCTTCCATCGCGTCTTGCGGCGGCGGAGCGGCTTTCTCAGGCCGGGTCTCGATGCACCGGCCAGCTCCCGCAGGGCCGAGGCATGAGGCCGGGCTGGTCTCAAAAATTGCTCGTGTCGGGGCAGGCGGCTTGCTAAGCTGAGCCCTGGGTAAGTCATCAAGACGTAACGCTCGCGAGGAGAACGTCATGCAACTCAAAGTCGCCCCGTTAAGCCGTGACGATTGCAGCGCCGAGGAATGGCAGGCTCGCGTCGATCTCGCAGCGGCGCACCGGATCGCCGTCATGCATGGCTTCCACGAAGGCATTTTCAATCATCTCACGCTGACGGTGCCCGGCCGCACGGACCGGTATTACCAGATCCCGTTCGGGCTGCATTGGTCGGAAGTCAAAGCCTCGACCTTCATGGAGGTCGGCTACGACGGCGAGGTGAAGCGCGGCAGCGGCGACGTCGAGCAGTCCTGCTATTGCATCCACATGCCGATCCATCGCGCGCTCCCGGCTGCCGCCGCCGTGTTCCACACGCATATGCCCTACACCAGCGCACTCACCCGTCTCGAAGATCCCCGCATCAAGGAGATCGGGCAGACGGAAGTCGGCATGATGGGCAAGATTGCCTATGACGACACCTACACCGGGCCGGCGATTGACCCTGAGGAGGGCGAGCGGCTGGCGCGCGTGATCGGCACGAAAACGATCCTGTTCATGGCCAACCACGGGGTGACCACGGTGGGTAAGACCGTCGCCGAGGCCTACGATCGCCTTTACTACATCGAGCGGGCGGCGCAGGTGCAGATCTACGCCATGTGGACCGGCCAGCGCCTGAAGCAACTGCCCGAACCGGTGGTCGATAAAACCTTGAAGGATTTCGCCCAGCCGGCCCGCTACAAACCGTCACCGGCGGTTCGCCATTTTGATGCCTTGAAGCGGATCTTAGATCGGCGCGAGCCGGACTACGTCGCGTAAGCGTTCTGGCTGGCCTTGGGGTGGCCAGCTCTGCGTCCCCATTCAACGGCGTCCTGGTGAAGGGCCCCCTTGATCGAGGGCGCCCTTCAGTTGAAGCACTTGGATCGCGGCTCCCTGATTGCAGGCTTGAGCTCTTGGTCCCGACCGTGGGCTTTTGTTTGCGACTGTCGTGTAATCTCTGCCTGATTTGACGATTGCCCGCGAGCGGTTCCGCGGGATCACATTGTAATGGCGTGTCCTAGCGTATGTTGAGGGTTGCGACCTGTACAACGGGGGAGGGGGTCCTCGATTCAGGTGTCGCAGGGGAGAGTCCGATCTACCGAGAACTGCCCGCGTCCGCTGCCGAGCGGTAGCCGAGCGCGCATGCTGGAACTCGCAGCACCCTCGGTGGCTGATTGAGAAAAAGGCGATCGTCTGGAACCGGTTAACGCGTGGAACGTTTCGCGTTAGGGCTCAATTCGCTCAGCCTTGGAAATTTCATTCGGTTCGTCGCCGTCCGTGATCACAGCTTTGTTTGGATGCCATGACCCAGACCATGATTCCCTCGACTGAGTCTGTTGTACCAGCCGTTGCACGCGAGATCGCCTCGGGGCACGACTTTAAGGCCAGAAACGGCTATGCCGATGGCGCAGAAGCGCGTTCGCAGCAGATCGTGGCGGCGATGATCGCGTTTCGCGATGGCGACTTCTCCGCCCGGCTGCCGCGAAACTGGTACGATGCCGAAGCGCGCATTGCCGAGGCCTTCAATCAGACCATCGCCCTGCAGGAGCGCATCTCCAAGGAAGTTACACGGTTAAGCGCGACGGTGGGCAAAGAGGGCCGGCTCCGTCAGCGCATGACGCTGCCCGGTGCTGTCGGCGGGTGGGCTCAGGAAGCCGAGTCGGTGAATACGCTAATCGACGACCTGGTGCGGCCGACGACCGAGATCGCGCGCACCATCGGAGCGGTCGCCAAGGGCGATTTGGGCCAGTCGATGGAGCTCGAGGTGGACGGCCGTACGCTGAAGGGCGAGTTCCTGCGTTCGGCCATGCTCGTCAACACCATGATCGAGCAGCTTTCCGTGTTCACCTCGGAAGTGACGCGCGTCGCGCGCGAGGTCGGCACCGAAGGCAAGCTCGGGGGCCAGGCGGCCGTACCGGGCGTTTCGGGCGTGTGGAAGGCGCTTACCGACTCGGTCAACCAGATGGCCGGCAACCTCACGGCCCAGGTTCGCAACATTGCCGACGTTACGATCGCGGTGGCCAACGGCGATCTGTCGAAAAAAATCACCGTCGACGTGCGCGGCGAAATTTTGCAGTTGAAGGAAGCGACCAACACCATGGTCGATCAGCTGCGGTCGTTCGCCTCGGAGGTGACGCGCGTCGCGCGCGAGGTCGGTACGGATGGCCGCCTGGGTGGTCAGGCCGTGGTTCCAGGGGTGGCCGGAACCTGGAAGGATCTCACCGACAGCGTCAATGCCATGGCGACCAATCTGACGGCCCAGGTGCGCAATATCGCCACCGTGACCACGGCGGTCGCGCGCGGGGATCTATCGCGCAAGATCACCGTCGACGTGAAAGGCGAGATCCTGGAGCTCAAGGAAACCATCAACACGATGGTCGATCAGCTCAACGCCTTCGCCGGCGAGGTCAGCCGCGTGGCGCGCGAGGTCGGCACCGACGGCAAGCTCGGCGGCCAGGCACAGGTCCCCGGCGTTGCGGGCACCTGGAAGGATCTCACCGACAACGTCAA
>JBKJYG010000222.1:0-2987 GCA_046715905.1 Hyphomicrobiaceae bacterium
CATACAACATCGAGGAAATGGCGGATTCAATCGAGTGTGGCTTGAAGATGAGCCTCGCCGAGCGGAAGGCCCGGCATCAGGCACTGCTCAAAGTGATCATCGAGACCGACGTGATCACGTGGCGCGACGCGTTTATCGCTCACCTTGATGGCATCGCCCGCAAGGATGCTGTCTTCACCAATTCACAATCAGATATCGGCGGCCGCTTGCGCGACAAGATTCAGGAGCTGAGGAGAACAGCGCTCCGCGACGGTGTACGCGCGCGCTCCGCCACTGCGTCGAGTGCGACAAGAAGCTATAAGAGTTCCGACAGTGATCAGCCCACACCGGAACCGTTAGTTAATCCGCGCGTTTCTCTACGCAACAACCTAGGAAAAGCAAAGTGAGAATCGCGCAAATTGCTCCGTTGATTGAGAGTGTCCCCCCACGGCTCTACGGCGGTACTGAACGGATCGTCAGTTTTCTTACCGAAGAGCTTGTTCGGCAGGGTCACGATGTAACCATGTTCGCCAGCGGCGACTCGGTAACGACAGCCAACCTGGTGCCGTGCTGCACGCGCGCTCTTCGGCTCAATCCAAACGTTCGCGACCCCATTCCCTATTACATGACGATGTTGGATCGCGTGCGCCAGCTCGCCCACCAGTTTGATATTCTGCACTTTCATATCGATCAGTTTCATTTCCCGATCTTCAATCACGGGGCCGCGCCGACCATCACCACCCTTCATGGCCGACAGGATCTACCTGATCTTGCCGAACTCTATCGAGCCTTTCCGTCGATGCCGCTGGTCTCGATCTCAAACAACCAGCGCCTGCCCATTCCGTTCGCGAAGTTTGCGTCGACGGTCTACCATGGGCTTCCTACCGGGCTTTTGACGCCGACCTTTGCGCCAAGGGGAGGGTATCTCGCCTTCATCGGCAGGATATCTCCCGAGAAGCGTGTCGACCGGGCGATCGAGATCGCGACCGCCGTCGGCATGCCGATCAAGATCGCCGCTAAGGTTGACCGTGCTGATATCGAATATTATAAGGCCGTCATCGAGCCGCTTCTGTCCCGCCCCGGCGTGGAGTACATCGGGGAAATCGACGAGCGGAGCAAGATCAAGTTTCTTGGGGAAGCCAGCGCATTGATCTTCCCGATTGACTGGCCTGAACCTTTTGGGTTGGTCATGATCGAAGCCATGGCGTGCGGTACACCTGTGCTGGCGTTCCGGCATGGGTCTGTACCGGAAATTATCGATGAGGGTGTAACTGGGATCACGGTCGATACAATTGACGAGGCCATCCGGAGCGTACCGCGACTCCTCGGCCTTGATCGCCGTCGGGTGCGGCGGCAGTTCGATCGTCGGTTCACAGCGGAACGGATGGCGAAGGATTATGTCCGCGTTTATCGGGAGCTGATCGGCAAGCAGCGTGCGCGCACAGATGAGGCGGATCAATCGCTGGCTTCGGAGCTGGCGTATCAGCCGGGCGTCTCTAAAGACATGCCGGTCAACTAAGCAAGACGGGTCTGTAAGTAGCCCCCGTGATCTCGGCGTCGAGGCGCCGCGTCGCGGGGGTATGTTCGTTAGAGGTGCATCGCAAACGGGGAGGTGAGATGCAGGATCATCGCGGGGAACCCAAAGTTGCTCCACGTCAATCAAAAAAGAAACGTGAGCACGTCGAGTCACTCGCGCCTGCGTCGGCGATTTCAGCGCATACCGAAACGCCATTTTATATCCTGGCCACAGGCCCGCCGTCACGGCCCCGCCGCACGCTCAAGCACAATGACACGTTCGCCGTGTTCGATAGTCACGGCGATATCGGCGCCGCGGCCGGCGGCCCCGATGGCCTGTTCGATACCGACACCCGGTTTCTATCTCACCTGGAGCTGTTCATAGGGGGTACTCAGCCGCTGCTGCTGGGTTCGACCATCAAGGACGACAATCTGCTCCTTTATGTCGATCTCACGAACCCAGATATTTATCGCGACGGCGTGCTGGCGCTGGCCAAGGACAACGTGCACATTTCCCGCACCATCTTTCTGCATGACGGTGCATTGCGGGAGCGTATCGCCGTCAAGAATCATGGCGGCCATCCTGTCGAAATCAGCTTGTCGCTCGCTTTCGATAGCGACTTTGCGGATATCTTCGAGGTCCGCGGCATGCGGCGCAGCAAGCGAGGCGTGACTCGCAAGACGGTGCACGGGCCGGGCGAAGTGATCATGAGTTATGAAGGCCTCGATCACCGGATCCGGGAAACGTCGCTGTGTATAGAGCCGGCTCCGCCAATCCTGCAGACAGGTATTGCGACGTTTCCTTTGAAGCTCGATCCTGGCGCGCGACAGTCCATCTTCGTGTCCGTGTCGTGTCGCGGCCCGATCCGCCAATCGAAGGTGCCGTTTTTTAAATCGCTG
Source organism: Hyphomicrobiaceae bacterium (assembly GCA_046715905.1). Lineage (GTDB taxonomy): Bacteria > Pseudomonadota > Alphaproteobacteria > Rhizobiales > Hyphomicrobiaceae. The sequence continues at coordinate 2,395 of JBKJYG010000222.1, forward strand.
GTCAGCACGAACCGCGAGCGCACCAAAGCCACGCGCGGGCTGGCCAGTATCGAAACCACCAACGGCGTTCTCAACGAGGTGCTTTGCCGCTCGAGAGCCGATCTCGACATGCTGATGACCGAGACGCCGCAAGGCCGGTTTCCCTATGCCGGAATACCCTGGTATTCGACGACGTTCGGGCGGGATGCCCTGATCACCGGCATGCAAATGCTTTGGCTGGATCCCAGTATCGCGGCGGGGATATTGCGGCGATTGGCGGCCTTCCAGGCCGATGCTTTCAGCGTCGCCTCCGATGCGGAGCCAGGCAAGATCTTGCATGAAATGCGGGGCGGCGAGATGGCCGCGCTCGGCGAAGTCCCGTTTGGTTTGTACTATGGTAGCGTTGATTCAACGCCCCTCTTCGTCATGCTTGCCGGCCTTTATGCCGAGCGAACAGGGGATTGGGAGCTGATTGAGCGGTTATGGCCTCACATCGAGCGCGCCATCGCATGGATGGACGGGCCGGCCGATGCGGACCGTGACGGGTTTCTGGAATACGCACGCGCGACGGAGAAGGGCTTAGCCAACCAGGGATGGAAGGATTCATTCGACTC
>JBKJYG010000223.1:0-5574 GCA_046715905.1 Hyphomicrobiaceae bacterium
CACTGCCGTCGACGTGTCATCCAGCCTGATCATTCTGTTCACCATCTATGGCGCCGTCCTCGCCCACTCGGGAGCCGGCAAGTTCTTCATCGATTTCTCCCTTGCGGCGATGGGGGGCAAGCGCAACGTGGCGGGGCGGACAGTGGTGCTGTCGTCGTTCCTGCTCGGGGGGCCTTCGGGATCGGGCGTCGCGACGACGGTGACGATCGCCTCGGTCGCCTATCCGATGCTCGCCAGGGCCGGCTACGACAAGAACGCCGCGGGCGGCCTGCTCGCTGCCGGCGGCCTCGGCGCCATCATCTCGCCGCCGGTGCTGGGCGCGGCGGCGTTTCTGATCGCTGAGTTTCTCAAGATCTCGTACTTCGACGTGATCCTGATGGCGATCATCCCGACCGTGCTTTACTATCTGTCGATCCTGGTTATGGTCGAACTCGACGCGGCCAAGTACGGTGGCGCCGGCCAATCCATCCAGACCTCCGCCTTGAGCTTGTGGCAACTGACCAAAAGCTACTGGTTCCATTTTGGCTCGCTGATCTCGATCGTTGTTTTCATGCTGATGGGCTTCTCGCCGACGGTCGCGGTGTTCTGGGCCACCATGCTGGCGATCGCCTCGAGCTTCCTGAGGCGCGACACCGCGCTGGTGCCCGCGAAGCTCATCAAGGCGCTCGCCGAGGGGACGACGGGCGTGCTCATCGCGGCGACGACGTGCGCCTCAGCCGGCATCATCGTCGGCGTCGTCACGCTGACCGGGCTCGGGCTCAAATTCTCGTCGATCGCCATCGACTACGCCGGCGGCAGTCTGCTCCTTACCGCGATCTATACGGCAGCAATCGTCTGGATCGTCGGCCTCGCCGTACCGGTAACGGCGTCCTACATCATTTGCGCGGTAATTGCGGCGCCGGCGCTGACTAAGCTCGGCGTGCCCGATTACGCCGCGCACATGTTCATCTTCTATTACGCGGTGCTTTCCGAGGTGTCGCCGCCGACCGCGCTATCGCCGTTTGCCGCTGCCGCCATTACCGGCGGCAATCCTTACGTGACGACGCTGCAGTCGTGGAAATATACGATGCCGGCGTTCCTGACGCCGTTCGTATTCGTCCTCGATCCACTTGGAATCGGGTTACTCCTCAAGCTGCCTCCGGGCGCTGGATGGATCGACGTGGTCCAGATCACGCTGGTGACGGCGCTTGGGATTGCCTTGCTCGGCATCGCTGCCCAACACTGGCTGTTCAAGAAGAGTTCGGCCTTGGAATCGATGCTATTTGCAATAGCCGGGTTGCTGCTCGTGTTTCCTCGGCTGGTTGATGGCATCCTGCAATCGAGCCTCGGCATCGGTCTGCGCTACGCTGTCCCTCTGGCCCTGGCCATGGCGATTGCCGCCGGGGCCATGCAGCGCTTGAGACCGGCGTGAAGGCGCAATTCGACTGCCGACAGCGTCACAGGCGGGGTCAAACGTCGGTCAGGGCCATCAGCGGTCATCAAGGCGTGAGAGGGCGAGGGCGCTGGCTATAGACCCAGCAAGCGCATAGCACTGATAACTACAGGGACGAGCAGCGCGGTGAGGATGGCGTTAACACCCATGGCCAGGCTGGCGTAGCAGCCCGCGAGCTCGCACTCGCTGAAAGCGCGCGCCGTGGCGATGCCGTGACTCGCGGTCCCGAGAGCGACCCCGCGGGCGGAGGGCGAATTCACGCCTACCCACGTCAGAATGTAGGGTCCAAGCACCGCGCCGATGATACCGGTGAAAATCGCCATACAGGCGGTCACGGCGGGTAAGCCGCCGATTCCGCGGGCAATCTCCATCGATACGGCGGCGGTGGCAGATTTCGGAGCGATCGAGAGGAGCACGACCGGCGATGCGCCGAGGGCCTTGGCCAGGACCAGCCCACAAATGATACTGGTCAAAGAGCCTGCGGCCAACGCAAGGGCGATGAGGCGCAGATCGCGCACAAGCCTTCGCAGGTTCCGGTGCAGTGGAACTGCCAGGGCGACCACCGCGGTACCCAAGAGATAGTGGAGGATGCTGACGCTTTCAAAGTAGGCGGTGTAGGGGACCTCGAGAACGAGCAGTGCTGCGCATAGAGCGCCGATTGTCAGCAGCGTCGGATTGAGCAGCGGGCTTTTTCCGGCCCGCTTTTGCAGCTTGGTCGCCATCCAATAGATGCCGAGCGTGAGAGGTAGCCACAGGACCGAGTTCGTTGCAATTTTGGATAGCATAGAGCCTCTCTACTTTCCCGCAGTTGGTTCGGTGAGCGCGTTCGTGTGCTCTGCCAATGAGGCCGCTCACGAGAATTGCCAGTCCCGTCGAGAGCAGTAGCGCTGTACCGATCGCCAACCCGTCGCTCAGCAGCAAGGCACCGAAGCCCACGATCGCCGCTCCCGCTGGAACGAAAAGAAGGCCCAAGTGGTCGACGAGAGACGCTGCTGCGCGAGAGAGATCGTCCGATGCACCGCCTCGCCAATTCAGCCAACCGAGCAATAGAAGCAGGCCACACAGCGGGCCTGGGAAAGTCAGCCCAAGACTGGTCACCAGGACCTCACCCGTAAGCTGAAACCCCATGATGACGAGGAACTGAGCGAGCATGGCGCGACTCACGGCTTTGCTATTGTCGAGTATCCGGGAAACGACCCAATTTCTGCAATTGGTGGTTCGAGCTTGGTCGCAGCTGCCATTGGGTCGCGATGTGTCAACGCGTACAAAAAGGCTCCAAAAAAAAACAAGGCCACGATCATCATGCTGGCGGTCTGTACAGCTACGGCGGTCCTGTTCGTCTCCAAGTTGCGGCGCATTAAGGCCTCCAGCAGAATCAAATCGATTTCGCGCATTGGATCGGGATCCGGGCGATGCTTAGATTGGGGAGGCACCTCAACGGTTCGCGGTCGAGGGGCAAGCCTCGCGGACATCCCGCGCAAGCGTCGCGCGCGAGATCCCGCGACGATGCAACTCGGTATCGGCTAGCCCCGACAATTGTTCGTAGAGAACTACGGCCTCGTAGTAGTCGGCGCAGGTTTTTACCCACACCGCCAGTTGTGCCTCGCGAGCGCTGAAGCGGGTGCTCAGTGACGGCTGCGGCGAGGCGTCGGACGGTTTGCCCTTTGCCAGGAGAAGGATTGAAGGCGCGATCATGACAATGTGCTCCTTTGATCAGAAATCGGTGACGGAGGGCCGGCGCCGCCACGAGCTGTCTATGAGGGAAGGCCGCTCCAGCCAGGTCGCCTCGCGGGGGGGTGTCGTGCAGGGCTGATAGGGCGGTTAAGCCGCTCTCCGCATGACGGGGAGCCGGTTGGGCAACGACGGGCCAGGGACAACCACGGCCAAATCGCACTTCGGCTTCCGAAAGCGGCCGATACACCTTGCAACCGTAGTATTCGGAGCACAGCAGCGACTCTGGAAGGGAAGGCGCGACTTTGGCGGCGCTTGGTGTGGCCGTCGCGGCCATCCGGGCAAGGGACCACAGTGCCAGGCTGTGCCGCCTCATCGTTAACTCTCCGTTTCTAAGGTCGGTCGCGGAACCTTGGTAACGGTGAGAGTTTTTCAGCACTTCATTGCGGTGACATCATCTGTTCGTATGATATGTTTAGTGAATCTTGGCGGGTCCAAAAAGCGGGGGACGCCGATGCCCAAGGCGCCGACAGCCTATAGCGTCATTGAGGAAGCCTACGACTGCGTCGTCGAAGACCACGGGTGGAACACGCTACTCGCCTCGTACACTCGATTGGTAGGCGCCGATTCCGGTTTAGTTTATCTGAGGCCGAGGACGGGCGTCGTGGGCGCGCCGATCGCGTCTATCAACTACGATATCTCCATCGCACTTGGAAAGTTTCTGGCCTACTACGAAGCGCGCTCACCGGTACATGCGCTCTATCGAAAGCTGCCCGAGACGCAGGTCATCGCACTGGGTGAATTCGCTTTCAGCCCGGACTACCGCGAGACGGAATATTTTCAGGATTGGGTGCGGCCGCAGGGGTTTGCAGATCTGCTCGGCGGCCATTTGGTCCGCACGCCAAAACTCCACGCATGGCTCTCTCTTCGCCGTGCCGAACAGCGCGGCGCCTATACACCAGCTGAAATTCGCGCCGCCAAGCGAGTTGCTCCGCATCTGACGCGCGCAATCAAACTTCGTTCCCGCCTTGAAGGCGAAAGGAGAACCGCGAGCAGCCTTCGTGAGACCTTGGAAGTGCTTGGCTTCGGCATTCTTATCGTGGACGTCAGCGCGAAAGTGCTTATGGCCAATCGCGCTGCGGATTTAATTCTTAGGACGGGCGACGGCTTGCAGTCTCATCATGGCAGGCTCACTTGCGCTCGCCCGCAAGAAACTTCTGCCGTGCATCATGCGATACGGAACCTGACCCAGGTCGGCACGGAAGCCGACCTGCACGTGAGCCGCAGTGATGGCCGCCGGCCGTTTACCCTGCACGTTATGCCCATCTCGTCGCTGTCTGCATGGATGGGGTTCGCACCTTCGACAGGAATTGCTGCCGTTTTTGTGATTGACCCGATGAGTGCCGCCGCAGACGTCGATGGGTTTGCGGCTACGTATGAGTTGACGACTTCGGAAAGTCGGATGCTACGCGAAATAGTAGCGTGCGGGGGCTTAATGCGCGCCGCAGAAAAGCTCCACATCGCAGTTTCGACGGCGAGGACGCATTTGCAGCACATATTCTCTAAAACGAGCACCAAGAATCAGGCCGAGCTTGTCCAGCTCGTGACGAGATCATCCCTAAATCTGCTTGGCTGATGGAGGAGCATAGCCCCGACCATTCGCGACCCGATGTTGGCCTGGGGTCACGCACTACCATTCACGTGGACACGATAAAGACCGGAAACACCTCAACAGAACGTGATCACCTGGGTGGGCTGCGTGGTCGAGGTTTCCGCCGCGAATGACCGCTTTTTGTATGAGATTATCCCGCTGATGTCGGCTTATCCCGCGATACCAACCTCCATCGGTGAGGCACTGCCGCTTTGGAAGAGCAGGTCCAGAACGTCCACTTTTGTAAAGGGTTGCGGATGCCGGTCGGCACGGAAGGTTGCCACGCGCACTAGGGCCGGCGTCGGCAAGCCTCCAGTGAAGCAACCGCGCACGATGGGCGCTGACGGTGCCGCGCGCGCTATGGGATTTGGTCGTTGCGCACGCCAGCGGTGAGGTAAGCAGACGGCGCAAGACAGCGGTTCTCGTGGTCGGCCGGGCGGTCTGAGCAGTTTGAGTGGCTGTTGACGCCCATGGACGCGGTCTGGATTGCAGCCGCAGATCACGTTCGACGCAAGCCGGATCGTCGTCGGTCAAGCACCGGCGTTTGAGATGATCTGCTTCTTGACGTGCATGCTTCGCGATGCTCATGACGTGTCGATCTTGCTCACGACAGCAGGCGTGGTGGTCGGCCGATGGCGCGCAAGTGCTGGAGATTCGTTGCCGCGCTGTGGGTCTTCCCATTTAATGGATCGTCAATTTCCTACTCGGGTTGAACGCCAAAAAATGCGTTCGGACCGGGTGACCCTGCCGGGTCAGAATTTCCTTGCGGTCTCCTAGGCTAAGCGCACACTCCGAATGAGCGCCTAGCACAGTGCACCGA
>JBKJYG010000224.1:0-3312 GCA_046715905.1 Hyphomicrobiaceae bacterium
ATTCAGGGGTTTTCTTGCGCATTTCCTCGACCTTTTTAATCGAATGAATCACAGTCGAGTGATGCTTTCCGCCGAAACTGCGGCCAATTTCAGGCAGCGACGCGTGTGTCAGCGCCTTGCACAGATACATCGCGATCTGGCGCGGCATGGCGACCGACTTCGAGTTATTTCGTGATTTGAGCTCGGTGAGTTTGAGCTGGTAATACTCCGCCACGAACTTCTGAATTTGCTCGATCGTGACGGCTCGTTCTTCGTGATCGAGGACATTGCGCAGCACGTCTTGCGCGAGTTCAATCGTCAGTTGTTTGCCGGTGAGCGATGCATACGCGATCAAGCGAATCAGCGATCCCTCGAGCTCGCGGATGTTCGACTTGATGCGGCTCGCCATGTACATCGCCACGTGATCCGGCAGCGGCACCGCTTCGCCTTCCGCCTTCTTCTTCAGAATCGCCATCTTGGTTTCCAGATCCGGCGACTGGATGTCGGCGATCAATCCCCACTCAAAACGTGAGCGCAACCGCTCTTCGAGCTTGGGAATTTCATGGGGCGGACGGTCGCTGCTGATCACGATCTGCTTCTGCGCATCGTGCAGGGCATTGAAGGTATGGAAGAACTCGTTCTGCGTGCCTTCCTTGCCCGAGACAAACTGAATATCGTCGACCAGCAGCACGTCAACGCTGCGATACCGCGATCGGAAGTCCAGGATGCGATCGAAGCGTACGGCATTGATCATCTCGTTCATGAACCGCTCTGACGAGATGTAGGTCAACACCAGGCTGGGCTGATGCTGCACCACGTAGTGGCCGATCGCGTGCATCAAGTGCGTCTTGCCGAGGCCGACACCGCCGTGGATGAACAACGGGTTGTACGATCGCGACGGTGTTTCCGCCACCGCGCGGCACGCGGCGTGGGCAAACTGATTCGATGGACCGACGATGAAGGAGTCGAAGGTGTAGCGGGGAATAAGGTTGCCGACGCGCGAGGTTTCTTCGGCGGGTGGCGGCGCGACCTCCACGGGCTTGCCCTGGGCGAACTGCGCTGTGGCGAACCTCGAACTCTCGAAGTGTTGGCCCTGCATACCGTCGAGGTCGGCTTCCGCGAGTCCGGGCTTCGCCGTGCTCTCCGACGTGCCGGACGCCCCATCCGGCACGAACACGATACTGGCGTCTGGCCTGCCGGCGTCTCTCAGGGCTTCGGCCAGCACCACGTAGTAGTGTTTAGGCAGCCACTCGACGAACAAGGTATTTGGCACCCGTATCGAGAGCGACTGCCCGTTGTCGGCCAGGAGGGTCGTTGGCTTGAACCAGGTCGAGAAACTGTGCCGCCCGACCTGATCTTCGATGCGGCTGAGAACAACGTCCCAAATGGTCGAGCCTGACATGGGTGGAATTACAGGTAGATAAAGGAGTTAACTGGCTGGAATTACCCGCTTTTCCACAATGTTTTCCACAGGTGTGGAAATCTCCCGGAGAAGCGAACGCCCACTCTAACATGGCCAAAGGCTCTTTACAGCCTGCAAGTTAGCGGCACATAATCGTAGGTTCGACCGACCCGCCTCCGCGTGGGTCTTGAACACGCTACGGCGAGGGAAAATGGCCAGATCGAAGAAGGGCAAGCGAACGTTTCAACCCAATACCCGGCGTCGTGCCAAGACGCACGGCTTCCTGGTCCGCATGGCAACCAAGGACGGCAGGCAGGTTCTGAAGCGCCGCCGCGCCAAGGGCCGCAAAAAGCTCACGGTCTCGGATGAAAAGTGATCTGAGGACCTGAGGGCCTTAGGGCCTGCGCAGCTACGGCCATGAATTCCAAGCCCTCAAGCCCCCAGGCCCACAAGTCCACGCGTTTCCGACCGCCGGAACACGTCCGAAAGCGAGCCGACTTTGAGCTCATCTATAAGACGGGCTACAAGCGCTCGGGCCGGCTCATGACCATGTTCACAAGGGACAGGGAGGTGCAAACACCCCGTCTCGGCATTGCCGCGACCCGCAAGATGGGGCCCGCGGTGGACCGAAACCGCGCCAAGCGGCTCGTTCGCGAGCTCTTCCGCCATCACAAGCCGTCCAGCGGTGTTGACGTCGTCGTCGTCCCCCGCCGCGAAATACTCGATGCCCCCTATGCCCGACTCGAGGCTGAGTTCTGCGCGCTTCTCGGCAGGCGCCCTTCGACTCGCCCGCGCCCGACCGAGCCGGACGCGAGCGCGCCCAAAACAGGTCGTGAGTAGTGGTCATATGAGCCCTGCCTCGCGCCTCGCGCTTGCCCTCATACGCGTATACAAAATCGTGCTCTCGCCGTTGTTCGCCGGCAGCTGCCGTTACACACCCGGCTGCGCGGATTACATGAGCGAATCGATGTCACGATTTGGATTCCTCCGTGGCGGCTGGCTTGGCACCAGGCGCCTCTGTAAGTGCCACCCCCTTGGCGGACATGGATTCGATCCAGTTCCCGCGCACGTTAACCACGGAGGACACGGAGGACACGGAGAAAGAATTTTCTCAAAGCCTCTCATCCCATCCGTAGATCACCAGGTTAATCCTGAGATCGACAGGTCTCCAGATCAACCGAAGATCACCAGCTCACGAGCTCGATAGATCAACAGATGGAACGCAGAGTTCTCTTAGCAATCACGTTGTCATTCCTGGTGCTGTTTCTGTTCCAGCGCTTCGTGATGCCGCCCCCCGCCTCCGCACCTGGAACCCCCGGTGCTACGGCGGGGCAAGCCCCAGCGCCGGTCGCAACCGGCGGAGCGCCGGCTGTGTCGCCCTCAACACCTGCGAATGTTTCGGTGGGCAGCGCAACGACTCCACCGTCGACCACCACGCCACCTCCATCCGCCGCCCCCGAGACCACCGTTGGAGAAACATCCGAGCGCGAGATCATTGTCGAGACAACGACGGTGCGCGCGGTGTTCAGCAATCGCGGCGCGAGGCTGCTGCACTGGACGCTCAAGGGCTTCCGAAGCGACGAGGGCGTGCCGCTCGATCTGGTTCCCGAAGGCGCCGGCCCGGATGCCGTCAAACCGTTTTCGCTGGTCGTCGACGATCCGGCCGTCTCCGCGCGGCTGAACAACGCGATTTATCGCGTGAGCAGCGGAACCGGTAGCGACACGGCAAACATCGATGCCACGGCATCGCCCCAATCGGTCGTCTTCGAAATGGCGGGCGCCGACGGCCTCACGGTGAAGAAGACGTTTTCCGTCGAGCCAGGCGGATACGTGATCGTGTTCAGCACGCTGGTGCAGCTCGGGCAGGCGCGACTGAACCCTGCCGTCCACTGGGGGCCGGGCCTTGGCGACGACATCGCGCGCACGCCGCC
>JBKJYG010000225.1:0-2501 GCA_046715905.1 Hyphomicrobiaceae bacterium
GCAGGTGCCGGCGGGATGGAACGTCGTCGTCCCGCGCTCCTTGGCCGCCCCCAGCAGCTCGTCGTCGGTCTGCACGTCCGGGCCTGGGAAATCCTCGTGGTCGTAATAGGGCTCGAGCGGCTTTGACGCCAGCAGACGCCGCGCCAGCTTCATGCCCGAAAGCAGCACACGGCGGTCCGAGTCCTCGGCCAGATAGTTGGGTTGGATGACCGGAGCGACGAACGGGTCGGCCGAGCGAATGCGAACGAAGCCGCGGCTGTCGGGACGCTGCTGCCAGGAGGCCACCGTCATCCCGGGCTCGCGCTCGAGCTCGCCCTGGACGCCCTCGCGATAGCTGGCCGGGGTGAAAGTCAACTGCAGGTCCGAGTTGGCGACGGAGGGCTCTGAGCGCCAGAAGCAGTAGACGTGCGTCGGCGATTGCGCGAGCAGCCCCTGACGCGTGAATACCCACTTGGCCACCTCGCGGGCGAGCTTCACGCCGCGCACGCGCTCGTTGATGGTCTCCATGTTCTTGACGCGAGCAACGAAGCGGGGGGCATAGTGATCGCGCAAATTCTCGCCGACGCCGGCCAAGGCGTGGCGCACGGTGATGCCGTGCTCCTGCAGCAGCCCGGCCGGTCCGATGCCGGAGAGTTGCAACAGTTGCGGGGAATTGTAGGTGCCGCCAGAGAGGATCACCTCGCGCTGCGCCCGCACCTCGACCTCAGGCCCGCCTGGTCCGCCCTGGGCATAGCGCACGCCTGTGACACGCCGGCCGTCGAGGATCAGCTGCGTGGCATGCGCGCCGGTGATGACGGTGAGATTGCGCCGCTTCATCGCCGGATGCAGAAACGCGCGTGCGGTTGAGACGCGGCGGCCATTGTGGATGGTGCGCTGGGCGTAGGCGACGCCCTCCTGAATGCGGCCGTTGTAATCGGGGTTGCGCGGAATCCCGAGGCTCACCGCGCCTTCGATAAAGGCCTCGCACAGCGGATGCTTCCAGTCGATATCGGTGACGGTCAGTTGACCGTCCCGGCCCCGATAGGTCGCGTCACCCTCGCCGATTCGCTTCTCGAGCCGGCGAAAGTAAGGCAGGACATCGGCATAGCCCCAGCCCCGGTTTCCGAATTGCGCCCAGGTGTCGTAGTCCATGCGCTGGCCACGATTATAGACGTGGCCGTTGATCGAGCTGGAGCCGCCTAGGGTCTTGCCGCGGGGCGCGTAGATGCGGCGGCCCCCTGTCCACTCGCCGGGTTCCATCGTGTACGCCCAGTTCAAGCGGGTATCGTAGAAGGTTTTTATGAAGCCGGCGGGGATATGAATGAAAGGATGCCAGTCGGGCGGTCCCGCTTCCAGCACACACACAGTCGTGCGTTCGTCGGCCGAGAGCCGGTTGGCCACGACGCAGCCGGCCGAGCCCGCGCCCACAATCACGTAATCGAACGTCTTCACGGCGACACCATCCCTGATATATCCAGTCATGAGGAGCAGTGTCCCATCTGGGTCGTATCGCGCAAGGGGGTCTGACCGCACCAAGCAAAGGTTGACGCCAAGCTTGCTGGCGGAGCTGACATGGTCCACGCTAGGAGGAGCGGATGGCAATCTGCGGAATGGCAAGCCCGGCGGCTGGGAGAACGATCATGGCCCTCAAGGGCAGAGGCGCGGTGACGGGCGTCGGCGAAACACGCTATTCACGCGCATCGGGCCGCAGCGTGGTGGCGCTGCAGATGGAAGCCTCGCTGGCAGCGATCCGGGATGCGGGGCTTGATCCCAAGGACATCGACGGCATCATCGCCTACGGCAATATGGCCGCGGTAGCCGAGGATTTCATCACCAATTTCGGCATTCCGGATTTGCGGTTCTCGGCCGTGACGCCGTTGGGCGGCGCGAGCTGCGTGGCAAGCCTGCAATGCGCGATTGCGGCCGTGACCACTGGCATTTGCAATCACGTCCTGATCCCGATCGGGCGCAACGGCTCGTCCTCGGGCCGCATTGGCACGCGCGTGCGGGAGATGCCGCAATTTAGCACCATCGGCGAATTCGAGATGCCGCTCGGGGCCATCGCGCCGGCCCAGCTCTATGCGCCGATGGCGCGACGGCACATGGAGCTCTACGGCACCACCAGCCGCCAGCTTGGGGAGATCGCCGTCTCCACCCGCCAAAACGCCATCCTCAACGGCAATGCGATGATGACGAAGCCGCTCAGCATCGAGGAGCACCAGGCGTCGCGCATGATCTCCGATCCGCTGCGGCTCTATGATTGCAGCCTCGAAAACGACGGCGCCGTGGCCATCGTCGTCTCGTCGGCCGAGCGGGCCCGCGACATGGCGAAGCCTCGCGTGCAGGTGCTCGGGATCGCGGAGGGGCATCCCGATTCGCCCAGCGCCATTACGCAACGCCCGGACTTGACGCGGCTGGGGTTGGCCAAGGCGGCGCCCCGGGCCTTCGGCATGGCCGGCGTTGGCCCCGGCGATTTGCACGTGGCCGAGATCTATGACTGCTTCACCTACATCGTGCTGTGC
>JBKJYG010000226.1:0-5164 GCA_046715905.1 Hyphomicrobiaceae bacterium
GTAGGAGCCCCCCACCGTCCACAGCACCGAGATGAACGCGGTTGCACCGAACACGGCCAGGACCAGTCCGATACCAAGGTCAACCAGCGGCTCGGTGGCCCAGCGCGTGTCGTCCGCGATGCGATACTCCGGATTGGCCGGCTCGGTGCGGGTGACGTTCAGGCGGTAATAACGCCGGCCGCCGAGCCAATGTCCGATCAGCTCGCCGATGAGCCAGGCCCGCCAGCGGACCTGGAGCGTCTCACGCGTTAGAACGATGCCGACGCCGATCGCGGCCATGATCGCGACAATCGCGGCAAAGGCCAGGATGGCTGGACCCATCGCGGACACGTCTTTTTTCTCCAGCGCGTCGAAGAACCACCGGTTCCAGTGGTTGAGTGCCAGCGTCACGCCCACGGAGAGGATGAGGAGCGAGGCCAGCCCGAGCGTCAGGCTCCAGGCGGCAAATCCGGAGCTGCCGCGCCAATAGCCTCCGGCAAAGCGGCAGAACGCCGATGCGATGCCCCAGTTAAGCTCGCCGTGGTTGGGTTCGCCCGGTTCGGGCGTCACAGGCGCCGACGCGGGCGAAGGCGGTGAAGCGGCGGCAGGAGGCGGCACACGCTCGCTCATGGCCTCCGACCGGGGCCGGCCGGTCGGCGGTCATGAGGCGGGCTGACAACGGATAACGTCATGGCGTCCTGTTCGGCCAAGGATCAACGCACGGGGCCAAGGCTCGATGGCCCCCCGCGATCTTAGACGCCCTTGTGGCCGACACCAAATGAAGCTGGGCTGAACAATGTCTGAGCGGCGCGAACGCATCCAGCGTCCGTTCCGCCCTGCGTCGGTCCCCGCGCCTGCGTCCCGCCCTGCGTCAGCTCGATGGCTGGATCTGCAATGCGGGCGCGTGTCCGTTGGCGGCATGCGCCGACAACGATCCGGACACAGCCTGCACCGCTTGCGGCCGGGCGACGATGCCCAGTCGCTCCTCGGCCGCGCTCAGGATTTGTCCCAGCAGCTCGGCATAGCGCATACCCTGGAAGCTCGCCATCAGGTTCACCTTGCCATCCCAGCACCACCCGGGATTGGGATTGACTTCCAGCAGCTTGATCTCGCCGTGCGCGTCGGCGCGAAAATCGAAGCGGGCGTAATCCCGGCAGCTCAGCCGCTCGAACAGACGCGTCGAATAGTCGATGAGCTGCTGCTGCACCTGATCGGGCAACGTCGCCTCGATGTACTTGATTTGAGTCCAATAGGCGCTGTCGGGCTCCCATTTGGACTCATAGCCCAGAATTTTCGGCAAGTTGGCATCGAGCCTCGAGAAGTCGACCTCGATCATCGGCAGCGCGCGAAGACCCTGATCGGGATTGCCGATCAAGGTGACGGAATATTCGCTCCCCGTCAGAAACTCCTGCACCAGCACGCCCCGGCGCGGGAACTCCGACCGCAGCCTCTCGAGGTAATCCAGCAACGCCCGCTCGTTGGTGACCACCGCGTCCTTGGTGATCCCCTGCGAGCTGTCGCCGAGGTTGGGCTTCAGCAAGGCTGGGAACACGGAGGGAAGCGTGGCGCCCTGGTCGTTGGGCCGGACGTAGGTCTCGAGCGGCACCGGGACATCGAGCGATTGCGCCACGGCCCGCACCAGACCTTTGTCGTAGCAGGCCGCCAGCGCCGAGGGTCCGGCGCCGGTATAGGGAATGCCCAGCATCTCCAGGCGGGCTGGAACATGCAGCTCCTTGAAGGGGTCGTTGTTGAACCCCTCGTCACACAGATTGAAGACGAAATCGGTCTTCAATCCCGCCAGATCGCGCTCGAGCGTGCCGTGGTTGTCGAGGTAGCGGACCTTGTAGGCCGGCAGCTCCGACAGGGCATCCTTGAGTTTGCGGATAGTCTCGTGATCCTCGACGCTGAAGGCGCCGTTGCGCTTGACCGTGTCGGGCATTCGGGGATCACCCATGATCACCGTCAATTCGAGCTGCTGAAGCTTGCCGCGGGCTTTGCGCGCCGGCAACTGCGGCGCATCCGCCGTGAGCAGGATCCGGCGCGCCATCATGCCGAGATCCTGATCGCGATCGGACACGGATTCGGCGTGACCATGATGGCGGATGTTGCGGAAGCCGCACTTCTCGAGCAGCTTCGAAATGCCCGCGCGCGTGTAGAGGCGTTCGGCATAGAACTGATCGGCCATGACGCCGGTCTCGTCGTTGACGATCACCTCGCGCGAGATCAGCCGCTCGCCGTCCTGGCTGATCGAGCGCTCCCGGCAGACGAAATGGTGCTCGTCGATCCACTCCCAGGAGCGGCGCTCGAAATTCTCGGCCATGTACTCGCCGTCCGTGATGTCGAGCACGAGCTGCCCCGTCGGCCGCAGCATCTTGCCGACGGCATTCAGCACTTTCTCGTCGTCCTTCTTGTTCGAGAAGTAGCCGAAGCTGTTGCCCATGATGGTGACGCAGTCGAAGCTGTTCTCGGGCAGACGCGGATTGCGCGCATCACCCTCCTTGAACACCACGTGCAGGTTCTCGTTCTGGGCGCGCTTCTTGGCCAGCCGCACGAGATACCGCGAGCGATCGACGCCCATGACATTGCGGTAGCCGCGGCGCGCCAACTCCAGGCAATGCCGGCCCTGGCCGCAGCACAAGTCGAGGATCTGGCTATGATGCTGGATCGCCGCGGCCGAGAGAATGAACTCGACTTCGCGGCGGGTGTTCTCGGCATTTTCGACGACGTCACCGTCGGTCTTGACGTAGAGCGCATTGAATAATTTGCGCCACCACTCTGCCGGGAGATGAGATTCGAGATCGGCGACTGGACCGAGACAGGAGCGCACGGGCGCTCGTTTCGGCCGCTTTGGCTTCGTAGCCAGTGCCATGATGGACGGACGTCCTCCCCACATGAAGCCAGAGTTGGCAGGCTAAACGCGAACGTCTGCTGAAGCCTTCGGTTCCGCCGCATCAGGCTCCGAAAGGCATGCGGCAGCGTGGTGAGATTTAGGTTGTTGCCCTGTCATGTCAAATGCCAATTTGCAAAAAATGGGCGCGCGAGGACATTTCATCCACAGGCGACGACGAGGCTGCGCGTTCTCACACGGCCGCACGTACAAACGATGCGATGTAGAACCCGTCGGTGCCGTGGCTGAAGGGCGTCAGGAGCAGACCGTCGCTGCGCCCATCGGCCGAGCGAGGCGGCGCCGCCGCCAGGCCGCGCTCCCATACGGCATGTGACGATTCGATGGCGAATTGCGGATGGTCCGCCACAAAGCCCACCGCCTGCTCGCCGTTCTCCTCGGGCAGCAGCGAGCACGTCACGTAGACAAGGCGCCCACCAGGCTTCACGAATCGGGACGCCGACGCCAGCACCGCGCGCTGCTCCTCCTGCCGATTGACCAGGCTGTGCGGCTTCAAGCGCCATTTCGCTTCGGGACGCCGGCGCCAGACGCCCGTCCCGGTGCAAGGCGCATCGACCAGCACGAGGTCGAAGCGGGGACCAAGCGCGGCCAGCGCTGCCTTGTCGCGCGCGCGGAGCACCTGGACGTTGCGAGCCCCCGCCCGCTTCAGGCGCGGGAAAATAGCCGCCAGCCGCAATCGTTCCTCGTCATAGGCATAGATCTGGCCGGTATTCTGCATTGCCGCCGCAAAGGCCAGCGCCTTGCCGCCGGCGCCGGCGCAGAAGTCGAGCACCTGCTGACGCGGCTGCGGGCCAGCCAGGATGGCGGCGAGCTGGGAGCCTTCGTCCTGCACCTCGCACCAGCCGGCCTGATAGGCCGCCTCGACCTGGATGTTGGGGATTCGCGCCGTCCCTTCGGGAGCCTTGATCCGCACGCCCAAGGGTGACAGCTCCGTCGGCGTGACGCCGAACGGCGCCAGCGCCTTCAGCACGCGCTCGCGGGTGCTCTTCAGCGTATTGACCCGGAGGTCGGCGGGCGCCCGCCGCGCCAGCGCCCTGCCTTCTTCGACCGCGCGGTCGCCAAACACGCGTTCGAACGTGGGCCACAGCCACTCCGGCACGTCGGCACGAATGTGGGCTGGCGCCTCGGCCAGGGACCGCGACAGGCCGGCGCGCTCCCGCTCGGTCAGCGGCGCCGGTGCGTGTGGAGCGCCATCGCAAAGCGCGGACACGGCGTCCGGCTCGAGCTCGAACGTCCGGCCAGCCGAGCCGATCGCCAGCGCGCGCGGCGTATCCTCGCCCATGGACCAGGCCACCGAGGATCGGCAGCGCAAGGCATCGTAGACCAGGCTGCCGATGGCCGAGCGGTCGCCGGAACCGGCAATCCGGTGGGCCTTGCCCCAGTCGGCCAGCGCCTCTGAAGCCGGCCGGTGCCGGAGCAGAACGTCGTCGAGCACCTCGATTGCAGCCGTGATGCGGGCGGGCGGCCGCATTAAACGCCGCCCAGCACGCGAACGGCGAGCAAGATCCACATGATGAGCAGCGTGAACACGCCGATGGCGAAGATAGGGCCCCGCCACGTGATGACGTTGGGGCCGATGTGCACGCCGGCGTGGACGATGCGGCTCACGACGAACACCCACGCCAATATCAGCATGAAGATATCGACGCTGCGGGTGAGCATGGAGAAGGCGGCGACGGCGTAGAACAGCACCGGCAGTTCGAACTGATTGCGATAACTGTTCGAGACTTTGGTCGCCTGCTCGGACCAGGCGTTGGTCCCGAGCCGCACATTGGCGTCGTGCAGCGTCTCCCCGGCGTCGCGCATCGATCGCGAGCGCATGGGCAGCATCGTGAACAGCACGATTAAGGTCAGCAGAACCTGGACGAAGACGGGCTGCAGGATAGCAGTCTGGAGCATGCGAGGGATCCCATAACGGTGGCTTCGCCAGCAATAACGAGCTACCGGCTGGCGTCAAAGGAGAACTTCACGCGGCGTGCCCGCCTATCAGTATCTTCGACACGCCGCTCGCTTCCTAATCGGACCGCGAACTCCGGAGAGCGCACCCGTGCCGAGGTTTGGCGAGCGCAAGCCGCGTGACAGTGCGCAACGCCGAGCAACCCCGGCCGCGAACACTCGCGCCGGCGCGAAACGTGAGGGGGGAGGGACGGCGTCCGGCCACCGGCACGATCGAGTGTACAAAATGGCGGCCTTTCGGCGCCCCTCCGCAGCGCTTCCTGTCGGCACCGTGCGTGCTTTATGGGTGATGCACCCCCCGCGAGTTGCACGCGAGTACACGGT
>JBKJYG010000227.1:0-4736 GCA_046715905.1 Hyphomicrobiaceae bacterium
TGACCCGGGGCACGCCGAGCATGCGCGCCAGCCGGCTCGCGTGCAGCGGTCCCGCGCCGCCAAACGCCACCATGGCGTAGCGTCTAGGATCGCGCCCACGTTCGATGGACACGATGCGCATGGCCCGTTCCATATTGCTGTTGGCGACCGAGTGGATGCCCCACGCCGCCTCTTCGAGCGAAAGGGACAGGGGGAGCCGACGTGCTCCGCGATCCCCGCGCGTGCAGCCTCCACATCGAGGCGCATGTCGCCGCCGCAGAACCATTCGGGATCGAGATACCCGAGCACAAGGTTGGCATCCGTGATGGTCGGGCGCATGCCGCCCCGACCGTAGCAGATCGGTCCGGGCTCAGCGCCGGCGCTCTCGGGGCCGACCTTGATCAAACCGCGGTGCGCCATCGCGATGCTGCCGCCGCCCGCCCCGATTTCGACCAGCTCCACCGCCGAGACATTCAGAGGCAGCCCGCTGTAGCGGCGATTGTCGATGCCATCGACCTCGAAGGTCTGGGTAATGGCCGGCTCGCCGTTGTCGACGGCCCCGAGCTTGGCGGTCGTGCCGCCGACGTCGAACGTCAAGACGTGGTCGGACCCCTCCTCGCCACCGACGGCGGCCGCCATCAGAACGCCGGCTGCCGGTCCCGATTCCACAATGCGTACGGGAAAGGCGCGCGCGATCTCGGGAGTTACCAGACCACCGTTGGATTGCATGATGTAGAGGCTGGCAGGAAAGCCGCGAGCTTCGAGCGCCGAGGTCAGCGTCGCCAGATACCGATCCACGATCGGACGAATGTAGGCATTGGCTACGGTGGTGTTCGTTCGCTCGTATTCGCGGAACTTTGGCGATACCTCGTGCGACACGGAGGTCGCGACGCCGGGCAACGCCTGCGCGATGGCCTCGCGCGCTTGGATCTCGTGCAACGGGTTTGCATAGGCATGCAAAAACGAAATGGCGATTGCCTCATAGTCGCCGTTCCGCAACGCGTCGATGGCACGCGACAGGCTTTGTGCATCGAGCGGCGTGACAATGGACCCATCGGCTCCGATCCGCTCCGTCACCTCGTGGATATGTTGACGCCGAATAAGGGGAACCGGCTTGTCCAAGTGCATATTGTTGGTATCGTACCGCTTCTGCCGGCCGATGATGAGCACGTCGCGAAATCCCGCCGTGGTCAGCAGCGCGGTGCGGGCCCCCTTACGCTCGAGAATGGCATTGGTCGCGATCGTGGTCGCGTGCAGCACGCTGGCGACCGCAGCGCTTTCAGCCCCATGGGCGGCCAATATGGCCGAGACGCCCTCCAGCACCGCCTGCTCGAGTTGGCGCGGCGTCGTCAGCGCCTTGCCAAAGCGCATCACCTGCCGATCGACATCGTGCAGAACGAAGTCAGTGAACGTCCCACCGATGTCGAAGGCGATGCGGATCATGGCGCCTCATGTGTGTTGCTGCCGCGCGAGCCTAACGATGTGCGAGCAAAGCCGTCAACGCATCAACGCTCAGGGCAGCGTCGCCCAGTGCTGGCCCTCACGTTTGATAACCGGGTCTGCAAGCATCTGGCGGTGCATGACGCGCAGGATTTCCGCCGTGTCATGCGCCGCATCCAGATCCAGGGAACGCGTCCCGTTTAGAGCTTACTCCGCTAGACGACGCCGCTCGCCTTGAGCCGCTTGAAGTCTGTCGCGTCGACCTCGCAAAGCTTACCCAGGAGAGCCTCGGAGTGCTCGCCAAGCAGCGGCGGACGGGTCACCTCGACGCTGGTGTCCGACAGCTTGATCGGGCAGCCGACCGTCTGATAGGTGCCGCGCTTGGGATAATCGACGTCGACGATCATCTCGCGCGCGCGCAGATGTGGATCGGCCAGCACTTCGGCCGTATCCTGACAGGCGCCACACGGCACCCCCGCATCGCCCATCAGCCGCATGACCTCGTGCTTGCTGCGCGTTGAGGTCCAAGCCTCGATGATGGCATCCAGTGTCTCGCGGTTCTCCCATCGCTGCTCGAGCGTCTTGAAACGCGGATCTTCACCAAGCTCGGGTTGGCCCATGACCTTGAGCACTGCCGGCCACATCTGCGGCTGGGCGAAGATGAAGATGTAATCGTTCGGGCCACCCGGCGCGCAGCGATACGTGGTTCCAGGCACGTTGCGCCCGAGCTGGTTGCCCGTGCGGGGCTGCACTTCGCCGTAACGCTGGTAGTCGCGCAGGCTGACACGGATCAGATTGACGACCGAATCCTGCATGGAGACTTCGACGTGCTGGCCGCGGCCGCTCGCATGCCGCTGCTGAAGCGCGGCCAGAATACCGATCGCCATGTGCATGCCGGTGCCGGAATCGCCGATCGCCGGCCAGACGTAGGTCGGGGGACCGTCGGGGAAGCCGGTCACGCACATCGCCCCGCCCATGGCCTGCGCAATGGGCTCGAAGCTCTTGAAGCCGCTGTAAGGGCCATAGGTGCCGAAGCCCTTGATGGTGGCGTAGATCAGACGCGGATTGATCTTCGAGAGCACGTCATAGCCGAGCCCCAGCCGGTCGAGCGCACCCGGCCCGAAATTCTCGACCAGCACATCGGATTTGGCGATAACCGTCTTGAACAGCTCCCGTCCCTCTTCCGTCTTGAGATTGAGCGTCAGGCTTTGCTTGTTGGCGTTGAGGACGAGGAAGAAGAGGCTGTCGCCATCCATGTCCCGCAGGTTCTGGCGCGCCACGTCGCCGCCCTTGGGCTCCTCGAGCTTGATCACGTCGGCGCCGAGGAAGCCCAGGATCTGCGTGCAGGCCGGCCCCGCCTGATTGTGCGTCATGTCGATAACGCGAATGCCGTCCAATGCCTTCATGGCGGTTGTCCTTTCATGCCAAGACGAGTGGGGCCCAAGACGAGACGGCGCTCAGTGCCCGGTTCCGGTGAACGGATCATAGCCCCACGAAAACAGCGGCTTTCCCCCGTCGCTGCGAATCTCGACGACTTCCTCGCACCAGGAGCGGTCGAACTGGCCGCCCGGATAGAGCAGATGCACGGGCGCGACCATGCCCTCCTCCAGCACCCAATTGCCGCCGTGCGCTTTGCCCTGCGCCGTCATCAGCTCCAGCTCCATGTGCGACAGACCCAAGCCGTGGAAGAAAATCAGCGCCCGATCGGGATCGGGTACGCCAGCCTTGCGATAGGTACTGCGACCCAACGCCTGGAGATCGGCGATTTTGGCGCCGGGCTTCATCGCTGCGATGAGCGTTTCCGCCACGGCGGTGGTGGCCTTGGCCCATCGCTTCCCATCACCTTCGGGCTCGCCGTCGACAACCCAGGTCTTGCCGCCATCCCAGCAGTAGAGGTCGATGGTGCCGTGGCAGTCGAACATGACATGCGTGCCGGCCTCCACCTCCGTGTCGTCGAAAGCCGAGGAGAGCATGATGGTCTCATCGGTGCCGCGCGGGTGGCCCCAAACCATGCCGCCGGGATCGCGCACGAAGCCGCCGAGACCGGCCACCGACGTGGCATAGGCGATGTTGAGGTCGCGCCAGGTGACACCCTTCTGCCAACACGACATGGTCTTGCGAATGGCCTGCTCATTGAGCCGTGTGGCGCGCCGGATGAGATCCAGTTCCGATGCCGTCTTGATCGAGCGGGCGAACATCATCACATCATAACCATCCGCAATGTTCGCGCGCTCGAGGCCCAAACGCTGGCCAAAGCCTTGATCATCGAAGGCGAGTTTCGCCGCATCGAGCTTGAGATCCCGCAGCGCACCCTTGAGCGCGCTCGACATGTCGAACGTGTATTGCTTGCGGGCGTTCTCAACCCACGCCTGTCCCGCACCCTCGCTTGGGATGAACCGATCGATATCGATTTGGGCGGCGGGGAGATCCAGCGCCATCATGACCGCCCGGAAAGGCCGGATGTCCTCGACCCACGTCGGCTGGGACAGAAACGTCCCGAGATAGTAATCGGCAACGACCAGAATGGGATGTTCGGGCGCATGCCGGGACAAGATCACGGCGCACACGCGAGGTTCATCGGATTTGTGCGCAATGGCATTGAAGCCGGTCAGATAGAAGACGTTGTTGGGTAGCGTCGCCACGATGCCATCGAGCCCGCGCGCCTCGAGTGTCTGCAGAAGCCGGTCGAGATTGCAGAACCGCTTGGGCAGGGGCTTGCGCTCGAAGGCGCCGGCTGCAGGTGTCGAGCTGGACGTCATGATTGCCTCCAAAGCGTGCGCTGGCGATCCACCACGATAGTTGGCCCCACGAAAATGCTCAATGGGCAGGTGTCGAGGCGGCGACCGGTGCCGGGCGTGTTGTGCTCGGCGCTGCGGAATGATTATGCTGAGTGAACCGTTGGCGGCAAATGCCACTGAAATCAAAGGGAGTTTCTGATGCTTCGTAGCACCATCGCGCTTGCGTTGAGCGCTGTACTCGCGTGCGCGGGCCCGATCGCCGGACGGGCCGAAACGGCGGCGGAGTTCCCGACACGGCCGATCACGTTGGTTGTGCCGTTTGCGGCGGGCGTCAGCGCCGATCTGCTGTTCCGCGGCATCGCCGAGATCGCCTCCAAGCATCTGGGTCAGCCCATCGTCATCGATAACAAATCGGGCGGCAGCGGCACGCTGGGACCAGCGCAGATGGCGGCCACGGCCAAACCTGATGGCTACACCATCGCTCAGATCCCGATTCCCGTCATCCGTTTGCCCTTCATGCAGAAGACGACCTTCGATCCGGCCAAGGATTTCACCTATATCGTGCTACTGGCCGGCTAT
>JBKJYG010000228.1:0-2560 GCA_046715905.1 Hyphomicrobiaceae bacterium
AGCCCAGACAGTTGAGCCTGCTCTCATTGTCCACCGTCACAAAGGCGATGATCGCCTCTTGGCCTCCGCTGCTCCGGGTTTCACGCTTCACATGCACGCGCGCCTGGCTCATGCTGACCTCCTGTTGACGCGTAAGAATGGCAGATTGCACCATGCCACTCCAGAACCGAGTGACGCCGGAGGGCGAGATCATTTCCAGTCCGGCGCGCGGAACGCTGATGGGCAATCGGGGCGGAGCGCTGCACGACGCGACAAAAACCTTGCGCCGCCGCCGGTGGGTCAGCCGCCAATGGATCTGTTGCCGTCTCGCGTTCAAGGGGCGGCATCGCGAGGTGATGGCTCCACAGCGCTACACCGAATTGTTTTTCCTGGATGAGGCGACTTCACTGGCCGCCGGTCATCGCCCCTGTTTCGAATGCCGGCGCGAGGACGCCTTGGCCTTCGCCCGGCTATGGAGCGAAGCCCGCGGCCTGACGCAGCGTGCGACAGCCGCCAGCATGGACGGCGTCCTGCAGGCCGAGCGGCTCTGCGGCAAAAGCCTGAAGCGGGTCTATGAGGCCCCGGCCCCCAGCCTTCCTTCCGGCGCGTTCGTGCGCGTCGGTGGCCAGCCGATGCTGGTGCTCGACGCGGGGCTCCTGGGCTGGACGCCGCAAGGGTACGTCCCGCCCCGTCCGTTGCCGACAGGCCCGCTGACGGTGCTGACGCCCCCCTCCATCGTGGCCGTGCTGCGGGCAGGCTACGGAGTGCGCCTTCACCCCTCGGCGGGCCGGCGCAGCTCTGCCGTGCGCATCGAGCCGAGCACCAGCGCACGCTGAAGATATTCTTTCGCGGTCTTCGGTGCCGCAAGATCGAGGCGCGCCAGCGATGCGCCCTCGTGCGCCGCCGGTTTCCCGGAAAAGCCGCGGAGCAGGATCGGCAGGATCGAGAGCGGCGGCGCGGTTCGCAATCGCCCCAACGGCGCAATCAGGGCCTGCTCGATCGGCGTCATATCGGTGCCGAGCGGAAACACGGGCAGGAGCCCTTCAGCGCGGGCGCGCTGCAGGATCGGCTCGATGCGTCCGCCTCGGTTCTGGCGGGACCAATCCGGCAACCTGAAATCGCGGCTCAGCTTGCCCGCGGCCCGGGCCTGGGCTTCGAGCGCCGGCCGGAAATCGGCATCGGCGACGGCCAGCATCGCGGTCACGACCTCGCCATCAGGCCGGCCGCGCAGATCGGCTACGCCATATTCGGTGACGATGATGTCGCGCAGCGGCCGAGGGATGCTGGTATTGCCATAGTTCCAGACGATATTGGAGTGACGTTTGCCCTGGCCCGCCTGCCGATGGCTGCGCACGGCGATGGTCGAGCGGGCATCCGGCAACTCGTGCGCCATGGCGACGAAATCCGCCTGGCCCCCGATACCGCTGACCACCCGGCCATCGTCGAGCTGGTCGGAGGAGACAGCGCCGAGCAGCGTCGCGACCATGGCGGTGTTGATAAACCGCGCATCCCGGCGGTGCGCTGCTTTTTCCGCCGGATCGTGGCGCAGCGTATTGGTGAACGAGATCGCGGTCATGGCGAACAGGTCGCGCTCCTCGTCCGGCATCTCCCGCAACGCGCGATAAAACGCCGGGCTGCCGATAAAGAACCCCGCATGCAGCACGGCTTCCTGCTGCGTGCCCGCGCTCGTTTGCCGCGTCACCCGGCGCGTCAGGATGCCGGCGCGGCGCAAGGCCAGAAATCCATCGACGAGGATCTCGCTGCAGCCATAAAGGCCCTGGCTGAACGTCCCCAGGTCGGCCTCGGGATGAAGCGGCGCCCCCAGCGCGGAGATGAGGGCGCGGAAGTCGTCATTGCGGGTGTGGCGCAGCACAAGCGCGTGCGTGAGGGCGTCGGCGAACGAGCCGATTCCGATTTGCAGGGTTCCTCCATCCTTGACCAGCGTCGCGGCATGCAAGCCCATTGCGTAATCGGAGAGCGTGACAGGCTCCTTGGGCGGGGCAAACAGGCCGAAGTGCGGGCGTGGCGGCTCAAGCACGATGTCGAGGCTTGAGCGCGCCACCAAGGCCTCGCCGCGCATGAACGGCAGGTTCTCGTTCACTTCGCCCACGACGGCGATCGGCAGGCCGGCCTGACGGCGCTGCCGCACGTAGTCCGTCATATCGAGAGACGCATCGGTGTTGGCGGCCAGACTGAGCGTATCGCTTGCGCCATCGGGAGACGGCGCCATCAGCTGCGCCAATACGTTGGTGCCCAGGCGCTGGAGGTGGCGTGCGACGTGACTGTAATTGAGGCTCGCGTAGCTCTGCTGCGCCACCGGATTGGACAGCCACGCACCGGCCTGGAGAAAAAACTCGGTCACCTCGACGTTGGCCGGCAACCGCTGGCGGCGCATGGCTTCGGCATAGGCCAGGGGGGGCCAGGTCGGGAACAGGCGTTCGAGCAGCGGATCAACAAATCTCCGCTCGAGGTCGCTACGGTAGGCTGGCCGCATCAGCGAAAGACCAGTGAAGATGCGAAGCCGAAGTCCCGCATCACGTTCCGCGCGGCGATAGAGGGCATTGACCAGCAGATTGGGCTT
>JBKJYG010000229.1:0-6430 GCA_046715905.1 Hyphomicrobiaceae bacterium
ATCCTGGCGTCGAAGTCGGCCTACTTCATGACCGCCTTCTCGCGCCTGGGCGCGTGTCCGGATCTAGGTCTCCTGGCCACCTTGCCGCGTGCCATCGGCATGGCGCGGGCCAAGGACATGCTGCTGACGAGCCGCAAGGTGTCGGCGGACGAAGCTTTGCAGATGGGTCTCGTCGCCCGCGTCATCGAGCCAGCCGACCTGATGATAACCGCCATGGAGGCCGCCCAGAGCCTTGCCGAGGCTCCGACGGTGACGCTGGGCCTGATCAAGCGCCTGCTGCTCAAGGCCTACGATCCGTCCATCGACGAATTCCTGGAGGCCGAAGGCTTCGCCCAATCGATTGCCCAATCGACCGAGGATTTCGAGGCCGGTGTGGCGGCGTTCCGTGAGAAAAAGAAGGCGAGCTTCAAAGGCCGCTAGACTTGCTGCGGCGCGTTCCCAGTGCCGCCGGCTCGGGCCGCCAGCCGTAGAGCCAGTCGAGCCCTGCCATCAGGGTGGCGCCGGGAACCGTCCTCAGGAACGTGTTTCTAAGAGCCGCCGAAGGGCCGCCCAGATGAAAGATCCGGCCATTCCGTTGTGCGGTGGCGACGGCTCGCGCCGTGCGCTGGCGACGTTCGCTTTCGTAAGCGCGGAAGGCAGCGCTCACGTTGGCCTCGGTTTCGATGCGGGCCGCCAGCGTCCACGCGTCCTCAAACGCCAGGCTGGCGCCTTGGGCGAGAAACGGCAGCGTCGGATGGGCGGCATCCCCAAGCAGGGTGATGGCGCCTCTCGACCATGCGGCGAGCGGCTTCTGTTCAAACAAGGACCAGCAGCGCCACTCCGCCTCAGTACTGAGAGCACTGACGAGGCGGGAATAAAAGCAGCGCTGCAAGTCGCCCAGCAAGCGGCCATGATCCACGGGCTCCGACCAGTCGGAGGTCGAGACCGCGGGTTCCGTGCGCACGACGATGACCGCCACCTCCGACCCTCCCCTGATCGGATAGCTCACGACATGCGCGCGCGGCGACAGCCAGAGTTCGGTCGCGTCCGCCGCGAGGGCTGATTTCACCGCGGCTGTCGGAAACACGGCCCGTGCGGCCGTACGGCCGGAGTAGCCCGGTTCGCTGGCTGGAAACAGGTGACGCCGCACGTTGGAGAACACGCCGTCCGCCCCGATCAGCGCCCGTCCTTGCACGACCTCGCCACCCGATCCGCGCGCACTGACGCCGGCCGCATCCTCCTGAAGGCTCGAGACATCGAAGCTCATTCGAATGTGAATGCGGCTTTGACGGGCAACGCAGGCCAGCAGCGCCGATTGCACATCGCGTCGGTGCGCTACCCAATAGGGTGCGCCATGCCGCCGTGCCAACCAATCGCCCAGCGGCAGGCGCTTCAAGATGCGGCCCGATCGTCCATCGCGGATCCGCAACTCGGACGGGACGGCAGCTTGGGGCGCTAACACACCCGCCACCCCCAGGGCGTCCAATACCCGCTGTCCGTTGGGGCTGATCTGCAAGCCCGCGCCGGCCTCGGAAAACCAGCGCCGGCGTTCCAGGATATGAACGTCGATGCCTCGCCGGGCCAGTGCCAACGCCAGCGTCAGGCCACCGAGCCCGCCGCCTGCGATGAGTATGGGAGGGGACGTGGCCACTCGATCCGGTTCCGGCCAGAGAAGGAGCTAGTCAGACGCGGTGCATGTCAGCCGGGCTCATGCGCGTGGGCATCAGCCAAACATCCGTCTGGCTCGGTCGCGTGCGCGGGAAGCCGCGCGTCATGAATGTAGAGCGTCGAGCAGTACGGGCACAGAATCTGGCTTTCGGCGCCCATGTCGAGGTACACGTGGGGGTGGTCGAAGGGAGGGCGTGCGCCCATGCAATTGAGCTCTTTCACTCCGACGAAAATCTTTTCCACGCCGAGGTCATTGACAAAATGTGGGGTCGAGTTGCTAGCCATGCTGCAATCCTCAAGTGTCCTGGCCACGCCTCGCGGTCATGGCTCCCACATTATCCTCCGCGATCGACAAAGGACAGGGCTGTTGCGCGCGCTGAGCCAGATCATTCATCACACAGGGGGCACTGCACATGAACCGCTTTCAATCGGATGACGTCGAGATTGCCTACCTCGACGAAGGACAGGGTGAGCCGATTATGCTGATCCATGGCTTTGCCTCGAATGCCACCGTGAATTGGGTCGACACGAGCTGGGTCCGGCATCTTTGTCGCGAGGGTCGCCGTGTGATTGCGCTCGATAACCGGGGCCATGGGCAATCCAGCGCGCCGCACCAGCCGGCCGCCTATGGCAGCCCCCGCATGGCGGAGGACGCGCGCCGGCTCTTGGATCATCTCGCAATCAACCGGGCCGATGTGCTCGGTTATTCGATGGGCAGCCGTATCGCGGCGTTCCTGGCGCTCGCCCATACGCAGCGCGTGCGCAGCCTGATTTTCGGCGGGCTCGGCCAGAACATGATACGGCCGATGGCGGGGACGGGGCCGATTGCCGCCGCGCTCGAAGCGCCGTCGATCGATGACGTCACGAATGCCACCGCGCGCACCTTCCGCGCTTTTGCCGAGCAGACGAAGAGCGACCTGCACGCCCTGGCCGCCTGCATCCGGGCCTCGCGCGATCCATTGACCCCGGAGGCCCTCGCAACGATCCGGTGCCCGGTGCTGGTGGTGGTGGGCAGCGACGATGTAATCGGCGGATCGGCCGAGGGCTTGGCGAGCGTCATCCCCGGTGCAGAGGCGCTGACCATCCAAGGCCGTGATCACATGAAGGCGGTGGGCGACCGGACGTTCAAAGATAGGGTGAGCGACTTTTTGCGTCGCCGACCTTGAACGCTGCCTTAGAGCAGCTTGCGCAGTTCGGCCTTCAGTGCGGGTGCCAAATCTTCCCGCTCCAAGGCATACGCAATGTTCGCTGTCAAAAATCCGATCTTTGATCCGCAGTCGTAGATCTGACCATCGAACCGAACGGCGAAGAACGGCTCTGCCTTGGCCAGGCTGATCATGGCATCCGTGAGTTGGATCTCGCCGCCGGCGCCCCGCTCCTGCCGCTCCAGCAACGCGAAAATCCCCGGTTGCAGAATGTAGCGCCCCGTGATGTGCAGGTTAGAGGGCGCCGTGCCCCGCGGCGGTTTTTCGATCATGCTGCTGATCGGGCTGACCTTCGCCGTTCGATCCTCGACCCCCACGATGCCGTACATGTGGGTTTGGTCCTCCGGCACGGGGGAGACGGCGATGTGATTGCCGCCCCGATCATTGTAGGCCGCGATCATGTCCGCCAGACAGGGATGAGACGCGTGATGCAGCATGTCGGGGAGGAGCAACGCGAAGGGCTCGTTCCCCACCAGCTCGCGCGCGCACCAAACGGCGTGGCCAAGGCCAAGCGGCGCTTGCTGGCGGGTAAAGCTGGTCTGGCCGGCCATCGGGAGATCGCGCAGCAAATCCTCCAGCTCACGCGTCTTGCCGCGTTCAGCTAGAACATGCTCGAGTTCGAATTGGTTGTCGAAATGGTCTTCGATGACCGCTTTGTTGCGTCCGGTCACAAAAATCAAGTGCTCGATACCGGCCGCGCGCGCCTCGTCCACGACGTGCTGGATGACGGGGCGATCGACGACCGTAAGCATCTCTTTGGGCACAGCTTTGGTTGCGGGGAGAAACCGCGTTCCCAGGCCCGCGACCGGAAAAACCGCCTTACGGATACGTCGATGTTCAGTTGGCATTTGACAGGATCTCCAAGGGCGGTGTTCTCAATTGATAGCAAGGGGTCGGGATATGGCTAGGCCGCCCGACCCACCGAGAACGAGAGGCTGAGCGTATGGCGGTTCTGGTCACGGGCGGGGCGGGCTTTATCGGTAGCCATATGGTGATCGAGTTACTCGAAGCTGGCGAGGACGTCGTTGTAATCGATAATCTGTCAACTGGGTTCCCTTGGGCCATCCAGCCGCCGGCCAAGCTTGTGATCGGCGATATCGGCGACGAAGCGCTGGTGGGCCGTACGCTGGCCGCCCACGACGTGCGTGCCATCATTCACTTCGCCGGGTCCATCGTGGTGCCGGATTCGGTCTCGGACCCCCTCGGGTACTATTTCAACAATACAGTGAAATCACGCTCGCTCATGGCGGCAGCGGTCGCCGTCGGCGTGCCGCATTTCATCTTCTCGTCCACCGCGGCGGTGTACGGGTCGCCGAAGGTCAGCCCGGTGTCAGAAACGGCTGAACTGGCGCCCATGTCACCCTACGGATCATCCAAAATGATGACCGAGATCATGCTGCGCGATGCCTCCGCCGCGCATGCCTTTCAGCATATCGCCTTGCGCTATTTCAACGTGGCGGGCGCCGATCCGGCCGGGCGGACGGGGCAATCCACGCCCCGCGCGACCCACCTGATCAAGGTCGCGTGCGAGACAGCGCTCGGTAAACGCAGTCATATGGAGGTGTTTGGAACCGACTACCCGACGCCTGACGGGACCTGCATCCGAGACTTCATTCACGTCAAGGACTTGGTCCGGGCGCACATGGCAGCCTTGGCGCACCTGCGTGCGGGCGGGCGATCGGACGTGTTCAACTGTGGATATTCCAAGGGGTATTCGGTGCTGGAGGTGATCGACGCGGTGCGCCGGGTTTCGCGCAAAAACGATTTCGAGGTTCGCCTTTCGCCACGCCGGGCCGGGGATCCACCCTCCATCGTGGCCGCTTCAGACAAGATCCGTCATCAGCTCGGCTGGGTGCCCGAGTACGCGGATCTCGATCTCATCGTCGCGCAGGCGCTGAGCTGGGAAGCCAAGCTCGAAAGCCTGCGGGGCCAGCCGTAATGAATGCGGGAAACAAAAAAACGCCCACATTGGCGATCACCTCGATAGGCTTCGGCGGCGTCACGTCGAGCATGAGTGGGGGCGTTTGAAGAGTTCGTCAACAGCGCGCAATCATGGCCGGCTCGCGAGAGCACGAGGCTGGCTGGCTGGCGCCATGCTGCTCGTGCTGGTTGCATCGAGCGCCGTCAGCGAGGCCCAACCGGCCTTCCAAGCCTTCGTGGAAGGCTTGTGGTTGGAAGCCCAAGCTCAGAACATCACGCGGGCAACATTCGATCGGGCGTTTCGGGGCGTGGAGCCCGATCTGTCGATCCCGGACCTCATCATCACGGGTCGTGAGACGACATCGTCCAAAGGTCAGGCGGAGTTCACCCGCGCGCCGCAGGAGTATCTCGACAAAAAATATCTGGCCCAGCTCGCGCAGCGGGGCCGTGCTCTCCGGAACGAGCACGCGACGGTGCTCGGCAAAGTCGAGCAACAACTCGGGGTTGATCGCGCCATCGTGCTGGCGATCTGGGGACGCGAGACCGCGTTCGGATCGCATAATTCTCCCCATTACGCCATTCGTGTGCTCGCGACGCAGGCCTTCACCGGCCGGCGAAAGGACTTGTTCCGGACAGAGCTGCTGTTTGGTCTGCGCATGCTGCAGGACGGCGTGGTCACGGTCGAGACCATGCGCTCGTCGTGGGCCGGGGCCATGGGGTTGACCCAGTTCATGCCGTCGGAATTCTACGCTTCAGGCCTCGATCTTGACGCCGATGGTCGCATCGATCTCTTCAAGTCCGTGCCGGATGCCTTGGGCTCGGCAGCCAAGCAGCTCCAGCAGAAGGGCTGGCAAGCGGGCTTGCCTTGGGGTTTCGAGATCAAATCCGGCAAGTTGGTTGACTGCGCCCATGAAGGCCCCGTCAACGGTCGATCGGTGGCGTCCTGGCAAGCGCTGGGCGTGGTCCGTGCCGATGGCCAGCCCTTCCCCAAAAATACGCGCGACCAGCCTGCCTATCTGATGTCGCCGGGAGGTGCGTACGGCCCGCAGTTTCTGGTAACGGAAAACTTCAAGGTCATTCGGGCCTACAACACCTCGGATTTGTATGCGGCGTTTGTCGGCCATCTTGCGGACCGGATCGCCGGCGGCGGCGATTTTCACACCCCCTGGGCGGCCATACGGCAGCTGCGGACCGCTGAGATCGAGGAAATTCAAACCCGGCTCAAAGCGGAGGGCTATGCGATCGACAAGATTGACGGCAAGATCGGATCCAACACGCGCTGGCAGGTCGGGCTTTTCCAGAGGGCCCGCAAGCTGACGGTGGATTGTTGGCCAACCGAAGCCGTGTTGGTAAGCGTAAGGCGTCCGGCAAAGGACTAGGCATGCGTGATCAGGTCTTGCCGTCGAGGCGCATGCGGTATCGGGGCGCGGGTGCAGGCGCTGCAGGGGTGCTGGCGGTGGCCCTCTCGACCTCCGTCGTCGCTGAGGCCCAGGAGTGGAAGCCAAGCGCCTCGCCTGTGAGCAGCACGATCAGCGGCAGTGCGCATGGAGCAGTGATGGCCATGACAACGCCGGTGCCCGAAAGCGTGAGGGTGAAATTTGCGGCAGTTATCGAGGGATTGCGGCCTGAGGCACAACGCCGGGGTATCAGCCCCGCAG
>JBKJYG010000230.1:0-6286 GCA_046715905.1 Hyphomicrobiaceae bacterium
ACTCGGGAGCTTCGACGCTCCGGCATTCTGGAGCGCGTGATTGCTGTCGGGCAGAAGGCACCGTCATTCGAGTTGCCGAACTACGACCGCCGCATGGTGCGATCCGCCGATCTTCTCGAACGCGGACCGCTGGTGGTGACATATTTCAGAGGGCATTGGTGCCCCTACAGTCGACTTGAGCTTGAGGCTCTGCAATCCATCTACAGTGACATTCGTGCCGCCGGTGGCGAACTCATAGCATTGTCGCCTGAGCTGTCTCCGTTCTCGAAGGATTTCGCGTCGAAGCAGGGCTTGAAATTCGATATCCTGCAGGACAGGAGTTGCACGACCGCCGCGGCTTACGGCTTGGCGTTTGCCTTCCCTCAAGATCTGCGCGACGTTTACGAAAGCATGGGCATCGAATTGCCGATGCGTAATGGCACGCCGTCCTGGACGCTGCCGATGCCGGCCCGGTTTGTCATCGATCGGCAAGGCATCGTGCGATCGGTCGATGCCGAACCAGATTATACGATGCGTCCTGAGCCGGAAGAGACACTGGCGATGGTTCGATCGCTCGCCTGATCGGCGGCGCGGATCGAATGCCGTTCCAGCCTGCCTCGGTGAGGCTGAACTGGGCCGCCCGTCCTTTGCATCAGGCCGACGATTGAGCTCCATTGCTCCGGGCGGCCAAAGCTGCTTTGGTCCGGCATCGTTTGCGACGAGGATAGTCCTCAGTCAACGCTGCCGAGCTTCGATCCATGTCCGACATCATTGCTGCCGATTTGAGCAGCCAGCCCCCGTTGCGACGATCAGCTATCGATCCCGCGTTGCTGGCAACGGCCCGCGCCTGGCCCTTCGAGGAAGCGCGGCGGCTTCTCAAGCGCCTCGATCGGCTGCCCGGGGGGGCCGACAAGCCGGTGATTTTCGAGACCGGTTATGGTCCCTCCGGCCTGCCTCACATCGGGACCTTCGGCGAGGTCGCCCGCACGAGCATGGTCCGGCACGCATTCGAGGTGTTGACCGAGGGGAAGCGCCGAACGCGGCTGATCTGCTTTTCCGACGACATGGACGGTTTTCGCAAGGTGCCTGGCAACGTGCCGAACCAGGCCATGCTGGCTCAATTCATCGACACACCGCTGACGAGCGTTCCCGACCCATTCACCAGCGAGCATGCAAGCTTCGCGCATCACAACAACGCCCGTCTGCGCCGGTTCCTCGATCGTTTCGGCTTCGACTACGAGTTCGTGTCAGGCACCGAAAGCTACAAATCCGGGTCCATGGATCACACGTTGCTCCGCATGCTGGAGGCCTACGATGCGGTGATGGACATCATCCTGCCGACGCTCGGACCGGAGCGACGCGCCACCTACTCGCCCTTCCTTCCGATTTCGCCTCGCACCGGCAAGGTGCTGTACGTGCCCATGATCGAGCGGGACGCCCGGCGGGGAACGGTGGTCTACCTTGATCCCGAGACGCACCAGAAAGTGGAAACTAAAGTCACGGGCGGCGCGGTCAAATGCCAATGGAAGGCCGATTGGGCTCTGCGGTGGACCGCGCTCGGCGTGGATTATGAAATGGCGGGCAAGGATCTGATCGATTCTGTGACCCTGTCCTCCAAAATCTGCCGCACCCTCGGCGGCGTGCCGCCGGAAGGCTTCAACTACGAGCTGTTCCTCGACGACAAGGGCCAGAAGATTTCCAAGTCGAAAGGCAATGGCCTGACGATCGACGAATGGCTGACCTATGCCAGTCCCGAGAGCCTGTCCCTCTACATGTTTCAAAAGCCGAAGTCGGCAAAGCGGCTCTACTTCGATGTCATTCCTCGGGCCGTCGACGAGTACCTCACTTACACCGCCAAGTACCCGACGGAAGACGGCAAGGCGCAACTCGAGAACCCCGTCTGGCATGTGCATGATGGCCATCCACCCCCAGCCGAGCTGCCGATCTCCTTCGGCCTGCTGCTCAATCTCGTGTCGGCGTCGAACGCACACGACAAGGATGTGCTTTGGGGATTTATCAGGCGCCTGGCGCCCGATGCTTCGGCGGCCAAGTTTCCTTTGCTCGACCGGCTGGCCGGCTACGCCGTGGCCTACTATACGGACTTCGTAAAGCCGCAGAAGACGTTCCGCGCGCCAACGGCTGCCGAAGGCGCAGCACTGAAGGCGTTGGATGCGGCCCTTGCCGCCGCTCCCCCCGGCACAGCCGCGGAAGCCCTCCAGGCCTTGGTTTACGAGGCCGGCAAGTCGCACGGGTTTGCCGACAATCTGCGCGGATGGTTTCAAGCGATCTACGAAGTCCTGCTCGGCCAGTCGCAAGGACCACGCTTTGGCTCGTTCATCGAACTCTACGGCCAGTCAGAGACCCGGGCGCTGATCGCCAGAGCCCTGGCAGGCGAGCTTGCCGCGCGCTCGTGATTGCTGCGCCACCAGCCTAGGGCTTAGCGCGAATGGCACGTCTCAACGTCGGACCCGAGATTGAGCGGCTGATTTCGCTCCTGGCCCGCCTGCCGGGGTTCGGCCCCCGCTCTGCGCGCAAAGCCGCCCTCGCCTTGCTCAAGCGCCGCGAAGACCTGCTGCGACCCCTCGCTAAGGCGTTGGGCGAAGCGGCCGACAAGATCATCTCCTGCAGCCAATGCGGCAATCTGGACACCGCCTCGCCCTGTTCGATTTGCCGGGACGATCGGCGCGATCGAACGCTGATCGTGGTGGTCGAGGAGATTGGCGACCTTTGGGCGTTGGAACGGGCCGGCGTCGTCAACGCCCTTTATCACGTCCTTGGCGGACAATTATCGCCGCTGGACGGCATCGGTCCCGAACGATTGAACATACCCCGATTGCTCGAGCGTGCCGTCCCGCCGGTGCGGGAAATCCTGCTGGCCCTGAACGCCACCGTCGAGGGACAATCGACCAGTCACTATGTGCGCGAACAGCTCCAGGCCACCGGAATCAGGATTTCGGCCCTCCAGCAAGGCGTGCCGGTCGGCGGCGAACTCGACTATCTGGACGAGGGTACGCTGGCCGCGGCAATTCGCGCGCGCAAGGTAATCTGATCAGCCCAGCGCGGGCCGTAACGCACGTAATTGTCAGTCGATAGGGTGCGCTGTCCGCTGGTTTCATGGTCCGGCTGCCGCCACTTACATTGCTACGGCCGTCGATGTTTGCGATGAAAGCAGAGGAGGCTGGACAAGGTCAGGTCCTAGCCGTGGGGGGGAGCCCGCAATGCCGTCCGAATGGGGCAGTCAGATTGCGCGCGCCCGCTCCTGGGCTGTAGGTCAACCGCGATTGGCCAAGCGCGCGTTTATCGCGTCGAGCGATTTCGTGCTGTTGTCGTTCGCCATCTGGCTGGCGTTTTCAATTCGCTGGGGGCGCTTCTATGTACCGGAAAACGGCAATCTGCTGCTGGTTCTCCTGTCAGCGCCCATCATCGGCGTTGCCGTCTTCCACACCTTCGGCCTCTACCGGCTGGTCACGCGGTTTCTAGGTCATCGGGGCGCGTTGCGGATCGTCGGCGGCGTCGGCCTGTCGGTCCTGTTATGGTCGGTGGCCATTTTGATGGCGGCGGGAACCGGCAACCCCAATTTCGTCGTGCCCCGGCTGGTGATCGTGATCTACGGTGTTCTGGCCGCGCTCTTGGTGTGGTCCAGCCGTGAACTGGCCGGCAAGCTGCTGGGAGGCGCCGGCCTCAGCACCCCCGCCGACGCTGACCGCCGGCGGGTGGTGATCTTCGGTGCCGGAACCGCGGGAGTAGCGCTCCTCGATGCACTGCGTCGGGCGCCAGGCTACGAGCCCGTCGGCTTTATCGAGGACGAGCCGAGCCTCATCGGCCAGCATGTCCGGGGTCTCAAAGTTTATCGGATTGAGAAGCTGGCACGGCTGGTCGAGCGCGATCACGTGCAGGAGGTGCTGCTGGCGTTGCCAGAAACGCAGCGGCGGCAACGTCGGGAGATCATCCAGCGGCTTGCGGCCCACCCGGTGCGCGTCAAAGTCATGCCGGCCATGGAGGATATCGCGTCGGGCCGCATCGCGGTCACGGATTTGAGGCCGATCGAGGTTGACGATCTGCTCGGTCGCGATCCGGTGCCGCCGGTGGCCGACCTCATGGAGCGCACCATCCTCGGCAAGTCGGTCATGGTGACAGGCGCGGGAGGTTCGATCGGCTCTGAGCTTGTCCGGCAGGCGCTGCGGCAAGGACCTCGCTGCTTGGTGCTGCTCGATGTTTCGGAATCCGCGCTTTATACGATCGGGACTGAGGTTCGCGACACCCTCGATCGGCTTGCCACGTTGTCCGCGCTTGCGCCCTCGCCGCCGCACATCGTCTCGGTGCTCGGCTCGGTGCTCGACGCGAACCTGCTTCGCGCGACGATCAAGACCAACGGTGTGGAGACCATCTATCACGCGGCCGCCTACAAGCACGTGCCTCTCGTGGAAGCCAATCCCGCCGCCGGGTTGCGCAACAATACGTTCGGGTCAGCAACGCTGGTCGATGTTGCGCGGCAGAGCGGGGTTGCGCGCGTGGCCCTGATATCGACCGACAAGGCGGTGCGGCCCACGAATGTCATGGGAGCAAGCAAGCGCTTGGCCGAATTGGTCTTTCAAGCGGCAGCGGCGGCAGCGTCGGGTCCCGACGCGACCGTCTTCACCATCGTACGCTTCGGCAACGTCCTCGATAGTTCAGGGTCCGTCGTCCGGCGCTTCAAACAGCAGATCGAAGACGGCGGGCCGGTCACCGTCACGCATCCGGAGATCATCCGTTATTTCATGTCGATCCCGGAGGCAGCCTCGCTCGTCATCCAGGCAGGCGCTATGGCGCGCGGCGGCGAGGTGTTTGTTCTGGATATGGGCGAGCCTGTCAAAATCGCCGAGCTGGCGCGCACCATGATACGGCTCATGGGCCGGGACGTGCGTGACGAGGCCAATCCCGACGGCGACATTGCTATTCAATTCATCGGGCTCAGGCCGGGTGAAAAACTCTACGAAGAACTGCTGATCGACGAACGGGCCGCCCGGACGGAGCATCCCCGGATTCGCCAGAATGCCGAGCCGTTCCGGCCCGAAGCCCAGCTGCGGGAAGAGTTGGCGACGCTTGAGGCAGCGCTCAACCTCGACCACATCGAGAATATTCAGGCGCTCCTCTCGCGAACCGTTGAGGGCTACTCTCCCGATCCGATGACGGCGATGCGCCGCCTCGACGTCTGGGTCCCCGTTTCCCGAACCTTGCACTGAGCTTTGGCGGATCGAGTTTCACCGGCTGGGGTTTGCGTTCTTGCTCGCGAACACGTCGAAGACGCAGACATCATCGAAGACGCAGAGGATCATCGCCGTTCGGCAGCCTATGCGGCGCGGCGCACCGGATGCGGATAGCTGACCAGCGCGTTCGCAATAGCATCCACGGCCTTGCTCCAGTCGGAGACTTGATCGGTGGCGATCCCAAACGCACGGACAGCGTCCATCGCCGTGCCGCCGTCGCGGAAGATGCGCGCACAGGCTTGGCGGGCGTAGCCGATGGACTGATGCCAATGCAGTGCATCGACGTGGGCGGGGCCCCCATCCAGATCGGGGTACGGCTGCTTAACGGTCAGCATCGTTTTCGCCTTGGGCTATACGCAGCACGCATCGACACATCGAAAAACCGGCAAGCGCTCCGAGCACTCTGGCGACACCACGCACAACTTGAAATGCACCGCCTTGTAGACTCTTCGTCCGTCGCTCGAAGCGCTTGCCGTCCTTTGGGAGAGGCCCGATCGGGCTCTCCAATCTTCAAGTTAGGGCAGGATCCTTTTGCCGGCCAGGATCAGCTCCGTTGAGCGCAGATCCAAACCCGCAAGCTTCACCCGAACGCCGCTAACGATCTCGTCCGCGACATCTCCCACCGGCCGCCAATCTTTCGCACCGCGAACAGCAGCACTGGGCAGACCGTCACTCAGCACAAGTTGTACATCACGCACGTGACATCTCCTCAGTGAACTCTCCTCAGTGGTCCTAATGACGAGAGGCGAACTTCGCAGGCCATCGTGGCACCACAGTCACGCGTCGGGCGAACGCTTGAACTTATCGGGCCGTATCCAGAAAACCGTCTCTGCAAACGCTCTGACTTTCGGGCAGAGGCGGCTTTCCGGAGTGACTGAAATGAGCTGACCAGAGCAGTCCGAGGAAATTGAACACTGCCCGACTGCAACGCTTGGGAACGCAACGACGCGAGAGCACAAACGCTTGACGCAACGCGACGCGACTGCGACTGCGACTGCGACTGACGCGGGGACGCAACTGGAACAGAGAAACGCGGTGCGAGACGCCACAAAGCCGGGTTG
>JBKJYG010000231.1:0-4246 GCA_046715905.1 Hyphomicrobiaceae bacterium
CCCGACGACGGCTACATCGTCGACAGTCTGGGCTGGGCCCAGTATCGCCTGGGCAATTTCAAGGACGCCGCGCGTAACCTTGAGCGGGCCGTCGAGCTGAGGCCGGAGGATCCCGTGCTCAATGACCATCTCGGAGACGCGCTCTGGCGGGTGGACCGGCGCGCCGAGGCCCGCTTTCAGTGGGAGCAAGCGCTGACGCTGAAGCCCGAGCCCGAGGACGAGGAGCGGATCAGGCGCAAACTCAGCCAGGGACTGGCCAGCACGCCGCCGGCGCGGACGACGAAGCGGGCGGTGAAGAATGCGGCGCGGCCGGAGACGCCCAAGAAGCAGACCAAGCTTACCCCGCAGCGGCCCGTCGTCCAGTAGAGCGGCCGGCGGCTTCGATGCAGCGGCTCAAGCAACGCGGCGAGGCCAAGGTCAAACTGACGTTGCGGGTGCTGGGGCGCCGGCCCGATGGCTACCACAGCCTCGAAAGCATGGTCGCCTTTGCCGATGTGGCCGATGAATTGGTTCTGACCCCTGGTGCGCCGACTGAGCTCTCCGTCGAAGGACCGTTCGCGGCTGCGCTGACGGGCGACAATCTCATACGGTCAGCGATCGATGCCGCCCTGCGGCAAGCGCCCGGCCTGCGCGTCGGCCACGTGCGTCTGCGGAAGCACCTGCCCGTATCGGCGGGTCTGGGAGGCGGCTCGGCTGATGCAGCGGCGATGTTGCGACTGTTGGCTGCCGCCAATCCCGAGCGGGGGGACCGGATCGATTGGCAGGGCTTGGCGGCGTCGCTGGGATCGGACGTGCCGGTGTGCCTTTACGGACGCGCCGCGCTCATCGCGGGGCGAGGAGAGCTGGTTCGACCGCTGCCGCCGCTGCCGCCGGTCTTCGCCGTGCTGGCCAACCCCGGCGTGCCGCTGGCAACGGCCGACGTCTTCCGGGCGATCGACGCTGAGCCGTTGACGGGAGCCGCCGTTGCTTCAGGCCCGCCCGAACCCCGCGCCTTTGCCGACGCGACGGGCCTGGCCCAGGGGATCGCCGCGGTGCCGAACGATCTGGAGGCGGCGGCCATCCGTCTTTGTCCGCAGATCAGCACCGTCCGGGCCGCGCTTGCGCAGCAGCCGGGTGCCTTGCTGATCCGGATGTCGGGTTCGGGTCCAACGTGTTTTGCACTCTTCGCGGACGAAGCTCTGGCCCGGGCGGCGCACGCCGAGATGACGAAAGCCGAGCCCGGCTGGTGGGTGGCTGCCGGCGCTCTGCGTTGAGCGGAGGTCCGATGAACCGCGCGTGCGGGACGCGATGATCGGCCCGGGAAAGCCGCTCGACACGGACAAGTACGTCCTCCTGTTCGCGCTCAGCGATCAGTCGGACGTCGCGGGCTTGATCCAGTTGAAGAGCGCAAGGCCGCCATCGACGACGAGCGTCGTGCCCGTCACGTAGCGCGAGAAGCGGTCGGACAGCAGCGCCACTGCCGGGCCCATCATGTCCTCCGCCACGCCCACGCGACCCATGGCGATCTTGTCCGAAAAATCAAAGGCTGCCGCATTGAAGCCGCCCCCGGATATGGCGCCCGGCGCAATGGCGTTGACCCGAATGCCGGCTGGACCAAGCCAGCGCGCAAGCTCCTTCATGACCATGGTCTGCGCGCCTTTGGAGGCAGAGTAATGGGGCAAGTTGCGGGGTGACTCGGCGTGCAACGACGTAATGAAGAGCATGCGACCCTTGATGCCGCGAGCCTGCATGCGGCGGGCGATCTCGCGGGCGAGAAAGAAGCCGGAGCGGACGTTGACGTTGGTCATGCCATCCCAGATGTCCTCGGCCACCGCCGCCGCGTGGTCGCTTTCCTTGCGAGGCGGGGACGCTGCATGCACCAGCATGTGGACCGGCGCATCCTCCAGCCTGGACACCAGATCCTTCCAGCCGTCCTTCTGGGCGAGGTCCACGGTCACCTCGCGCGCTTGCCCGCCGGCCTCCTCGATGGCTCGGCGCGTGGCGGCGTTCCGCTCGGGATCGATGTCGGCCAGCGTGACCTCCGCACCCTCACGCGCCAGGGCTTCCGCGATGGCGCGCCCGATGTTGGATGCGGAGCCCGTCACCAGCGCGTGCTCGCCCTTGAACAAACCGATCGCCTGCATGCTGTGCCTCTGGTCGATGCTTTTGCGAATGGAAGGGCAAGACTATCACGCTCAAGCGGAACGGCTAGTCTCGTCGCAGCGTGGCGGTGGGGGTGCGGCGGCGGGCACCCGGCAGGTACGCGCACGGCGGCCGTTCGCGGGTCATGCTGGCCGCCCGCTGGTGCAAGGGCAATGCGGAGCGAGGTCCAAGAGTCGCGGGCGCGGCTGCGCGGGTCAGGTCTTCTTGTTCCGGAAGGCGGAGAAGTCGACGACCTTGGCGCCTTCGCCGCCCGATTTCGGGGGCTGCTCGGGTTTCTCCGGATCGGATTTGGGGGAGGCAGCCTTGCCGCGGCCGTCCGGGAGCACGGGTTGGAGCCGCGTCTCGGCGGACCGCTTCTCCGTGCCATTGCCTGAGGGCGGGGCACGTAAGTTGACGGGCACGGACGGCGCCGGCAGGCTATTGTCCCCGACCTTATCGGAACGAGACTTGCGAACGGTGCGCTCGCGGCGCTTCTCTCCAGCCGCGTTCGCCGGCTGTCCCTCGCCATTGGGGCGCGGCCTCAAATAGGCCGAGCGTTCGCCGCTCTCGTCGGTCGAGCGAACAAGACCCGGCGAGCGCGGTTGCCCGGCTGTCAGCTCGGATTCTTCGAACTGGAGACCGTAGGGCACGCTCGGGTCATAAAAGACTTTCACGGCGCGATAGGGGATGACGAGGCGCTCGGGGATGCCGTCGAAGGTGAGCTTGACCTCGAATTTATCCTCGCCGACCTCGAGATTCCAGAACCGGTGCTGGAGAACTATGGTCATCTCGACCGGGTACTTCTCTTTCAACCGCTTCGACACGGAGACGCCAGGCGCCTGGGTGTTGAAGGCGATATAGAAGTGATGATCGCCGTTGAGGCCCGACTTAGCGACGAGTTCGAGGACGGTTTTCACCAGTCCGCGCATCGCGTCCTGCGCCAGCCTTTCGTAATCGATGTGCTGCCCTGCGGTCATGCCCGTCGTTTCCGATTGCCGCGGCCCCACCCCACCCGCGCCTGGCGCGTGCCGAGGCGAAGGAAAATGGAGGGCTTCTGTTGCCCGGTGCCCTCCGGACCGCGCCTGACGCTGCTAGACGCCAGGACTCTAGTTCAGGCTATTCCAACCGCATTACGCGGCGAGAGCAGCCTCAGCATAGTTGTCATTGGCAACTATTCTGATTGACCCGATAACGGCGGTATCATGCCGAGCAAAAGCGCGCCCTTTACACCCTCGTCGATCCTAGTTCGCCCCCATCAGATGCCG
Source organism: Hyphomicrobiaceae bacterium (assembly GCA_046715905.1). GTDB lineage: Bacteria > Pseudomonadota > Alphaproteobacteria > Rhizobiales > Hyphomicrobiaceae. The sequence continues at coordinate 3,387 of JBKJYG010000231.1, forward strand.
CCACGACCAGGATCGCAGGGCATGTGACTTTGACACACATGCACGCCGATACGATGCTTTGACGCACCTGCCAGCGGCATTTGGTGGAGGCGCCGGGTACTGCCCCCGGGTCCGAAAGGCTTATTCCGACGTCCATTTATCGCCATAGCCGGACGAATCCGGCACACTCAATATAGGCTGTCTATCCGTGAATTGAAAGATTGCCTTTGCAAGCCAGGACCGGTAGGCCCGGAGGACCATGGTGCAACCACCTTTCGCACATTGCGCGCGGCGTCCAATCTGACACGAACGGGCTCTTCCATAACCTTGCGATCGTTCTTGACGGGGCCGCGCACCTATACAGCGGTGCCGATCTGGGGGCCGGTCGGCACGGTGTTCCTCACGGTCGTGATCTTTCTCATCGCGCAACTTGCGTCGCTGGTCGTGCTGCCGTTCATGTTGGACGGCACCTTCAACGCTGTCGCCACGGCGTATAAGGAGCGCAAGATCCTCGATGGCACGAACGGTCCCTTGGCCGCCGCCATCATGACGGGCGTATTGACATCGCAGATCGTGATTTGCCTGCTGGTCCTGCTGGCAACGGCGGTGAGTACGCGGAAGGCTCTTCCCACCTCCCTTGAGCCGGCCATGGAGGGGAGATCGCGCGTGGCGGACGCTCCGTCGCGCATGTCGGACGCTCTCACGGGCATTGCAGACGCTCTGCGACTGGTCTGGCCGCAGGGCGGAGGGTTGGCTCTGGTCTGGGCGCTGATCTTGCTGATACCTCTCCTTGCCAGTTACAATCTTCTGGTCTACGCGATCGACCCCAAGTCGGTCGAAGCTGATTTCAGAACCTTCCAGAGCTTTGCTCGATCCGATGC
>JBKJYG010000232.1:0-3597 GCA_046715905.1 Hyphomicrobiaceae bacterium
TCGTAGAGCTGGTTCCCACATTTCGCTCGTTGATGGTGCATTACGCCCCTGAAACGCTGAGCTTTGGTCAACTCACGTCACGCATCGAAGCAATGCTCGCCGATGTTGTGCCTCAGCTACAGCCTCGGCCCGGGCGGCGATTTGTCATTGCTACCTGCTACGAGGGTGACCTTGCTCCAGATCTCAATGACGTAGCACGCAAATTGCGCATGAGCCCGGCCGAAGTCGTTCGCCGTCATGCGGGTGAAACCTATCATGTGTATGCTATCGGCTTCCTCCCAGGCTTTCCCTACATGGGTGACTTGCCGGAAGATTTGGCCCTGCCCCGCCGCGAAACACCCCGCCTGCACGTGCCCAAGGGAAGCGTGTGCATGGCCATGCTCATGACAGGCATCTACCCCCTCGAAAGCCCGGGAGGCTGGCATCTGCTCGGCCGCACGCCGGTGTCGTTGTTCGACGTCCACCGCGACGAGGCCGTGCTCTTCAAACCTGGAGACAGCGTGCGCTTCTGTCCGGTTTCCCGCTCCGAGCATGACGCGCTTGCGCGCGCCATCGGCGCCGGCCAATGGGATCACGCACAACTACGGGAGACGGCATGATCGTCGGCCTGCGGGTGATCGAGCCCGGATTACACACCACCATACAAGATCTCGGACGCATGGGGCACCAAGCCCAAGGCATTCCGGTGTCAGGCGCGGCAGACCAGGTGGCGCTGAGGGCGGCCAATACTCTGGTCGGCAATGGGCCCGAAGCGGCCGCTCTCGAACTGGCGCTCGCGGGTCCTCTCCTCGAGGTCAGGGCCGACAGCGTGCGCGTTGCCCTTGCCGGAGGCACCACGGGGCTCGACATTCTTTCGAACGACAGCGGCGCGGCGCGCCATGCGCGGGGCCTGTGCAGCGTCCGGCTGATCCGAGGCGACCGGCTGCGTGTAGCTGGGCTGAAAGGCAGCGCGGTTGCCATTCTGGCGATCGAAGGCGGCATACCTGTGCCGCCTTTCCTGGGCAGCCGCTCGACCTATGTGCGCGGCAGCTTCGGAGGCCTGCACGGCCGAGCTCTCGCAGCGGGCGATCTGCTGCCTGTGGCGTCCTGCACCGTCGACGAGCGACCCGAGGTGGAGTTGCTCGATCTTGAGCTGCTACCGCCCGTGGAGCCGATCCGCGTCGTGCTGGGACCACAGGATGATTTTTTTACGAAAAAGGCCATGACGGCATTTCTGTCGGAATCCTACGCCGTAACGCGCGAGGCCGACCGCATGGGCCTGCGGCTGGCCGGTCCCAAGCTCGACCATGCCAAAGATGCCAACATCGTTTCGGATGGGATTGCCCCGGGAGCCATCCAGGTGCCAGGCAACGGCTTGCCCATCATCCTGCTGGCCGATCGCCAGTCGGCCGGTGGCTTCCCTAAGATCGCGACCGTAATCTCGGCGGACATTCCAGCGCTCGGGCGGGTCGCGCCCGGCGCCAAGCTGCGCTTTCGGTCGGTCACGATTGAAGAGGCCCAGGTCGCGCGGCGGATGATGCTGGCCCAAACAGCAGCCCTGGGAGCGCGATGCACCCGCGTATTGAGGACCGCGGGTGCCGTGCAACTGGCTGAAGTCAATCTGATCAGCGGCGTTGCCGATGCCCTGGAGGAATAAACAACGCCATTATTCCCGTGACAGAAGAACTTGCTCCGATCACTGAGCTGCCACTTCGCGCGGCAGCTTCTCGACCACCACCACACTGGCGCCCACCTGAACCCGGCTCGCCAAGTCGATGACCTGCCCGTTCAGCATCCGGAAACAGCCTGAAGAAGCGGCGCGGCCGATACTCTTGGCGTCGTTCGTGCCGTGGATACGATAGAGCGTGCTGCCGAGGTAAATCGCCTTCGCTCCCAGAGGATTACGCAACCCCCCAGTCATCTTTTCCGGCAGCTTGGGGTCACGCTCCCGCATCTCGGCCGGCGGATGCCAGTCGGGCCAGTCGGCGATGCGCGAGACTTTCTCGGTGCCTTTCCACGTGAACCCCTCGCGACCAACGGAAATCGGATAGCGCAAGGCTTGGCCCGAAGACCCGACCAGGAAAAGCTGCCGCCCGCGCGTTTCAATGACGATGGTTCCGGGAGCATAGTTGCTGGAGAAGCGAACTGCCTCCGGCCTCATCGGCGAAATAGCCGGCCTCGGACCACCTTCCAGCAAGGCTGGACCGCGCGGCCGGTCGTCCGACCGACGCCGGAAGCGATTGTCGTCATCGTCATCGTCGTCATCATCGTCGTCAACCCGGCTCCTACGATTCCCGTAGGACGAAGGTCCAGGTCGGCGGTAAATATTGCCCGGAGGCGTCGGGCCCCGAAACGGCTGCTCGTACCGGTAATCGCGATAACCGCGCTGCCCTCCCCACGGCGACCCGTTTTCACCCCAATCCCAGGATTGCGCAAACCCCGGTTGGGCGGATAGAATCAACAGACTTGCTGCCGTCAATGAAGCTCGGATCATGACACCCTCATATTAGATCTGCGATATATGGTGTCAGCACATTGTGGCGTCCAGATATTTACTCAGTCCCGGACTAAGGAATTTTTTGAACTCAGTTAGGAGAAGCTTGCGATGTCCGAAGCCCCCAAGCCTAAGCTCAACAATACCGACCTGTCCCGCATAGAGGAGATCGTGTGGATTTACCTCGATGGCCTGCACGAGGGCGATACGACGAAGCTCGCACGGGCGTTTCATGAAGTCAGCCATCTTTATTCCAGTGGCCGCGACGGTATCCAGGATTTGCCGCGCGCAGCATGGCTGGAAGCCGTCGCCAAGCGGCCGTCGGCCAAATCGCAAGGCCTCCCGCGCACGGATCGCATCATCTCGATCGACATCAGCGGACCCGAAACCGCCTTTGTTAAGGTTGAATGCGCCATCCCTCCCCGGTTCTTCACGGACTATCTGCTGTTGCTGAAACACGGCGAAAACTGGCGCATCGTCTCCAAGTCCTTCCGCACCGACGTGCACGATTGATGCCCTGCCGCGATCGAGCGGGCCCGCAGCATCAACCGGTGCAGCCTGCTTAGCGCCGTAGACCATCGACAAGTTCCATGGGCATCGCGCCTTCCGCTCGCGACGGACGTTTCAGCCTGGACAGGCTGGGCGCACGAACCTGCCTGACAAAAGCATTTCCTTGATCAAGCCGCTGCCGATCACATGGACAAGTGGAGGCCGCGCCAGTAGGAGTACCGCGGGCTGCAGTCACCCAGCGCGCGCACCGGACACCAGATGCGGGAGATTTCTGTTGAGCGAGCTGCTGCACCTCACGAGGCGGCTGAACTGTCGCACCCGTGAGGCTCGTGGCACTCGGCGCTCTTCGACAGTTCCCGCCTGCAGTCAACCCACCGCGAGGGTTGTGTGACATCCTTCATCCCTAACCCTTTCATCATCCCGGTGGGGATCTTCATCGGCATGCTGATCGCCCTGCCGATCGGCCCTAACAACGTGCTGGCGTTGCAGCGTGCCGTCGAGCGCGGCTTTTTCGGAGGTATGGCTGCCGGGCTTGGTATCATGCTTGGTGACGGGCTGATCGCTCTTGGTGCGTCCCTGGGCGTCAACGCGTTGTCGGGCGCCATCAGAGACTA
>JBKJYG010000233.1:0-5109 GCA_046715905.1 Hyphomicrobiaceae bacterium
GCGTCACGGTGGTGTTCGTCGAACTCCCCAATACCAAGAACGAGCTTTTGGAGCCGCTCGGGCCGGCCTCTCCGATCGAAAACTTTCTTGAACTAAATCCCGGCCGCGGCATCCATCACATCTGCTACGAGGTCGACGATATCGTGGCCGCGCGCGACCAGTTGACGGCCGCGGGCGCGCGCGTGCTTGGCGATGGCGAACCGAAGACCGGCGCTCACGGCAAGCCCGTGCTTTTCCTGCATCCCAAGGATTTTCTCGGCACCTTGGTTGAACTCGAACAAGCTTAGGGAGGCGCCGGGGTGAGCGTCACATTCGGGCTGGCGGTCTATTTCGTGGTCTGGTGGATCGTGCTCTTCGCCGTGCTGCCGATTGGCGTGCGCACCCAGGCCGAAGACGGCGCCATTGTGCCGGGCACACCCGAAAGTGCACCGACGAGCCCGCGGTTCTGGCTTATCATTCTCCTCACGACGGCGCTCGCGACGGTGGTGTTCGGGATGATCTGGGCAACCATCACCTGGCGGCTGATCGATTTTGAACTCGTGCCAACGCCGCTGCCGCGCTGACACGCCCTTGCCGCGCTGAGATTCTGGATGGTCATCGGGGCGAGAAAAATAAATCGGGGCGAGACCGGAGGTCTGCCCCTAAGGCCGCGACGAACAAAAGTAAGGTGCTGGTCGCGGCTTTGCGCCGATCATACCACCATCGTAAATGGATTACACCGCTGTCCGCTTCGATCTTGACCCAACGCCGAATAACGGACGGAAGAACTCCCCAGACTTGGGCACAAGCTCAACTGCGAGCGAGACCCTTTTTTCCACAACAGCGACACAATAGCGCCTGTCCGGACATTTGTCAGCAGATTTGATTTGGCAATCAGAAGTACTTGCGGGGCCGTCTGACCTCAGTCCGAACGGCGGGGCGCGGCGCTCGGGTGCGTTGCCATCAGGCGTTCTCATGCGGTAAGAGGCTTCGCATCTTCTTCGAGGCGTTGGCAGGGACGCGGGCCTTCGCGTACGTGCCGCCCGGAGCGCTCTGGCCGGAATGACACCCATGCGACTGTCGCGCTATTTCCTGCCGGTCCTGAAGGAGACGCCGAAGGAAGCCGAGATCGTTTCACATCAGTTGATGCTGCGGGCCGGGCTCGTACGGCAGGAGAGCGCCGGTATCTATGCGTGGCTGCCGCTGGGTCTCAGGGTGCTCAAGAAGGTCAATCAAATCATCCGCGAGGAGCAGGATCGGTCAGGCGCCATCGAGCTGCTGATGCCAACCATTCAATCGGCCGATCTGTGGCGTGAATCCGGGCGTTATGACGCCTACGGCAAGGAGATGCTGCGCATTTCCGACCGCCACGAGCGTGACATGCTGTTTGGACCCACGAACGAGGAAATGATCACCGGCATTTTCCGCAGCACGGTCAAGAGCTATCGCGATCTGCCCCTCAATCTTTATCATATCCAGTGGAAGTTCCGCGACGAGGTCCGCCCGCGCTTCGGCGTCATGCGCAGCCGGGAATTCCTGATGAAGGATGCCTATTCCTTCGACCTCGACATGGCCGGGGCGCGGCACAGCTACAACAAGATGTTCGTTGCCTATTTGCGCACCTTTGCGCGGCTTGGGCTCAAATCCATCCCGATGCAGGCCGATACGGGCCCGATTGGCGGCGATTTGAGCCATGAATTCATCATTCTGGCCGACACGGGCGAGAGCGAGGTTTTCTGCCATCGCGATTACCTCGGCTTTGAGGCGCCGCCGGCAACAACAGATTTCGACGATCCCGCCCATCTGCAAGCGACCGTCGACCGCTGGACCTCGCTTTATGCCGCCACCAGCGAGAAGCACGACGCGGCGGCCTACGACGCCATTACGGCGGATGCCCGGGTCTCCGCGCGCGGTATCGAAGTCGGCCATATTTTCTACTTCGGAACCAAGTATTCGGAGCCGATGAAAGCAACCGTGCAAGGCCCGGATGGCAAGCCCGTGCTCGCGCACATGGGCTCGTATGGCATCGGGCCGTCGCGGGTGGTGGCGGCCATCATCGAGGCCAGCCACGATAAGGATGGCATCATCTGGCCCGTGCCGGCCGCTCCGTTCGAAGTCGTGGTGATGAATTTGAAGGCCGGGGATGCGGAGACGGATCAGGTGTGTGAAAGGCTGGTGGCGGGTCTGGTTGAGGCGGGAATTGATGTGCTGCATGACGACCGGGACGAGCGCGCGGGGGCAAAGTTTGCGTCGATGGATCTGATCGGCATTCCCTACCAGGTCATCGTGGGGCCAAAAGGGCTGAAGGCCGGCGAGGTCGAGTTCAAGGAGCGGCACGGCGGGGCCCGACGGACGCACCCGCTCGACACGGCGGTGGCCGAGATCGCGGCGCTGGTTCGGAAACGGCTGATGCTTGCCTGAGCCGAGCAGGGGGCCAGTCGGCACGGGGGCCGCTGGCTAAGTGAATGATTGGGGGAAGCCGGCATGAAGACGTCGACCGACACGCGTCCGTTTGCGCCGTTTGAATGGATGCTGGCCCGGCGCTATCTGCGAGCCCGGCGCAAGGAAGGCTTCATCTCGGTGATCGCCGGGTTTTCGTTCATCGGCATCATGCTCGGGGTGGCGACGCTGATCATCGTCATGGCCGTGATGAACGGATTTCGCAACGAGCTGTTCCAAAAAATATTGGGCATCAATGGGCACGTGATCGTGCACAAGATCCAGGCGCCGCTCGAGGATTACGAAGCGGTCGCCCGTCGCCTTGCCGCCGTCCCCGGGGTCCGCAGCGCGCTGCCGCTGATCGAGGGACAAGCCATGATCTCCTCGAATATCAATACGCTCGGCGCGCTGGTTCGCGGCATGCCGGAAGCCGGGCTCAAGGCCATGCCGCTCGTCTACGATAACGTCCGTTTCGGCACCCTTGATGGCTTTGACACCGCCGACGGCCTGGCGCTCGGGATGCGGTTGGCCAATCTGCTGCGCGTCAACGTCGGCGATGCCGTGACCCTCGTTTCTCCGAAAGGCGCGTCGACGCCGTTTGGCACCGCGCCACGGCTCAAGCGATATGAGGTACTGGCGATCTTCGAACTCGGCATGTCCGAGTACGACAAGACCATGGTGTTCCTGCCGCTGGCCGAGGCGCAGCGTTATTTCTCGCGTGGCGAGCAGGTCGACGTGCTTGAGGTGATCGTCGATAGGCCAGACCAAATCGCGGGCTACCTTGGTCCCCTGCGGCAGGCGGGCGGTTCGTCACTGCATTTCACCGACTGGCGCAAGCGCAACGAGACCTTCTTCACCGTGCTCGAGGTCGAGCGCAACGTGATGTTTATCATCCTGTCCCTGATCGTGCTCGTCGCGGCCCTCAACATCATTTCCGGCATCATGATGCTGGTGAAGGAGAAGGGTCGCGACATTGCCATCCTGCGGACCATGGGCGCCACCAAAGGTGCCATCATGCGCGTGTTTCTGATCACCGGCGCCTCCATTGGCATCGTCGGCACGATCGCGGGCCTGTGTCTCGGGGTCGTGTTATGTCTGAACATCGAGAGCGTCCGCCAGCTCGTGCAGCGGTTGACCGGCACCGTGCTGATGGATCCGGCGGTGTATTACCTGACGCGTCTGCCAGCCGACATCGACGTTCGTGAGACCGGGTTCATTGTCCTCATGGCGTTCGTCGTTTCGTTGCTGGCAACGCTCTATCCCTCTTGGCGGGCCTCCCGGCTCGATCCCGTCGAAGCCCTGCGCTACGAGTGAGAATGGTTTTGCAAAAATCCCTTTTCCAGCCCGTTTCGTCGGCATCACTCTCGCGGCTTGGCGGGTCGGGACCTGTTCTCGAGCTGATCGATCTGAAACGCTCGTTTCGACAAGGCGCTCGCGAGATTGTCGTGCTCTCCGGTGCGTCGGCAATGCTGCATCGCGGCGAGGCGGTGGCCTTGGTTGGCCCGTCGGGCGCGGGCAAATCAACGCTGCTTCATATCGCCGGTCTCCTCGAGACGCCCGACAGCGGCCGCGTACTGCTCGACGGACGCGACTGCGCGTCAATGGATGACGCGCAGCGTACGCGGGTGCGCCGCGCCGACATGGGTTTCGTGTACCAATTCCATCAGCTCCTCCCAGAGTTCTCGGCGCTCGAGAACGTGATGATGCCACAGTTGATCCAGGGCCGTTCCCGGGGCCAGGCAGCCGCCCACGCGCGTTCGCTTTTGGAGGGCCTCGGGCTGGCTGGTCGCGTCGAGCACCGGCCGGCCGAATTGTCGGGGGGCGAGCAGCAGCGGACGGCAATTGCCCGGGCCATCGCCAATGGCCCCAAATTCCTCCTGGCTGACGAGCCGACCGGCAACCTCGACCCGGCGACGGCCGAGCATGTGTTCAGTGACCTCCTGGCCAAGATCGAGCAGACCGGGGTGGCGGCGCTGATCGCCACGCATAACATGGAGCTGGCCAAGCGCATGCATCGCGTGCTGCGGCTCGAGGGTGGGCTGCTGCACGAGGTCGCCGCCTCGGATCTTTGAGTTTTCCGATGCCCAGCCACGCCGTTTGTGGCGCCGCGCGTTGCGGTTTTCAGACACTGCTGAGCCTCGGCAACTTTTTCCAGCAAGAACCGTTGTGAAGACAAGATAAGCTCATGGTGACAGCGCCGAGGAGTGCTCATGATGCTGCGTCTCGCGGTTCCGGCGCTGTCTGCGAGCCTTCTGCTGGTTTGGCCAGACCCCTCCCGAGCCCATGACTGGTACCCGGTCGAATGCTGCCATGGCAGGGATTGCGCACCGGTGGAGACGATCGACAGTTCCAATCCGGGTGGCGTCGTCGTCACGTCGCGGATTGGATCCGGCATAATCCCCGAGAGCATGCCCCGGCGCGAATCGAAGGATCATCGCATGCACGTGTGCATGCGGCCAACTGGCGGCGGCGGGGGGAGGATGCGTGTGATCTGCGTGTTCATACCGCCACCATCTTAAAACTGGGCACCATCTTGAAATTGGGGGTTGAGCCGAGGCCCGCCGACCGCCTGCTGCCGTTGACTTTGCATCTTGATCATCGATCCTATTGACGCAGGATCGGGCTTCCGCTTCGAGGGCGGCCACAAGTGCGCTAGCCTGCTGGCATGAACGCCCTGCCACGCTCCATCGC
>JBKJYG010000234.1:0-5245 GCA_046715905.1 Hyphomicrobiaceae bacterium
GATACGCACGGGGCAGCCCCATGCCGCCCGCGAGAGCGGCCCTGTTGGACCAACCCAACTCGGCACCTCGAACGCGCCCGCATCTTTGTAGGCTTAGCATGTCGCCCGCGCCGGTTCTCCGCCGCTCGGCGAGAGCCTGACGGCAATTTACACCCGGCGGAGGTTTAGCGTCTCCTGCTGCCCAGGCACGCCTGCAGGCACCGCTGACGGTCGGCATCGCACTTCGAACTGCCCTTGGTGGCAACGCGACAATGGTCGTGGCTTGACTGGCACGCAGTGGCGCACGTCGAATCCTCAGCCATGAACATAGGGGCACTCAAGGCAGGACGTGCATCAGCCGACGGCTGCAACGGCACATGCTGCGCGGAGCCGCTGGCGGTTGCGCCCACGGCAAGGCCTACGGCGAGCGCGAGACGGAGCAACATCAGGGAGACTCCTCACCGCGATTTGATTTCACAGGCTGAATGAGTCAAGGACTGAGTGTGGGCTATACTGCCGCTGGTGGTCACCGCCCCTTGTCCCAGTCCGCTCCCCAGTCCGCTTGATTAGCTGCCTTGATATGAACACAACCTGAACTTGACTGCCGGCACGCACAGGAGGGTTTGACCGAACTCTCGCCGCGCGGTATCCGCGGCACGGCGGACCCGCATCGCGCTCCTGCCCGCTCGGCCGATTGAGGATCTGCAATGCGAAATTTCCATTTTCCCGGCCGATCTCCGGTTATGGGCGTAAAGGCCATGTGCGCCACCTCGCATCCGGCAGCCAGCTTGGCCGCGATCGAGATGTTGAGGCAGGGCGGCAACGCGGTCGATGCCGCGATCGCTGCCGTGGCGGTGCTGTGCGTCGTCGAACCGGCCATGACCGGCATTGGCGGAGATTGTTTCGCGATCATCGCCAAGCCCGGGCAGAAACCGATTGCGCTCAATGCCTCCGGTCGCGCTCCGCAGGCCGCCTCGGCGCAATGGTACGAGGACAAGGGCATCACCGCGATCGAGACGCAGTCTCCGCACGCGGTCACCGTGCCCGGCGCCATTGATGGCTGGGCCACGCTTCTCAAGGATTACGGCAGCCGCACCTTCGCCGACGTGCTGGCCCCCGCGATCGAGCACGCCGAGCGCGGCTTTCCCATCGCACCGCGCGTCGGATGGGATTGGGCGCACCTCGTCGACAAGATCAATTCGGGCAACGAGGGGGCCCGCCGCAATCTGCTGAAGGACGGGCGCGCGCCTCGCATCGGCGAACGGATGGCCTTTCCTGCCCTGGCGGCGACGTTCAAGCGGATTGCGCGGGAGGGTCGCGACGGCTTCTACGCGGGCGAGGTCGCCGATGACATGGTGGCCGAGCTCAAGGGCCTCGGCGGCCTGCACACCACGGCCGACTTTGCCGCTCAGACATCCACCTACGTCGACCCGATCTCGGTCGCTTACAAAGGCGTCGATCTGCTTGAGCTGCCGCCCAATAATCACGGCATCGTGGCGCTGGTCTTACTGAAGATGCTGGAGAAGCTTGGACCGCTGGGCGACCGGGCGGTCAGCGTTGAGCGGTATCATGTGCTGATGGAGGCCGTGCGGCTGGTGTTTGCCATGCGCGACACCTTTGTTGCCGATCCGATGATGGCGGATGTGCCAGTCGAGCACATGCTGTCGGATGCCTTTGCGGACGCACTGGTGCGGCGCATCGACCGCCGTCGGCGCACCCTGGATCTGGGTCCCGTACCCGTGCCCGCCGGCTCCGATACCGTCTATCTCAGCGTCGTTGATGAGGACGGCATGGCCGTGTCGTTCATCAATTCGCTGTTCGCGGGCTTCGGTTCCGCGCTCGCCACCGCGAAAACGGGTGTCGTGTTCCACAATCGGGGGCAGGGCTTCGTGCTGGATCCCAAACATCGCAACTGCATCGCGCCGGGGAAGCGGCCCATGCACACCCTGATCCCGGCGATGGCCATGCGCGACGGACTGCCCTGGATGTCGTTCGGCGTCATGGGCGCCAACTTCCAGCCGATGGGGCATGTCTACATGATGTCCAACCTGCTGGATTACGGGCTTGACGCGCAGGAAGCCGTCGATAGCCCGCGCGTGTTTTTCGAGGGCGGCACGCTCTGGGCCGAAGCATCCGTGCCGGACGCGGTTTGCGACGGCTTGGCGTCGCTGGGACATCCCGTGGCGCGACGTCCGGACCCATGGGGGGGAGGGCAAATCGTCCAGATCGACCGCGCAAACGGCGTTCTGATCGGGGCGTCCGATCCGCGCAAGGACGGCCTGGCGCTGGGGTACTGAGCAAACCATGGAAGACACCCCGGATGGAACCTCGCATTCCCAGCGAGCAGGCTCAGGCCCGTCGAAATCGGTCCGCTTGCGCATCGAAGGACACGTCCAGGGCGTCGGCTTCAGGTATTGGACGCTGCAGGCGGCCGTCGGCTTGGGGCTGACGGGCTTTGTTCGCAACCGGCGTGATGGAGGCGTCGAGGCCTCGCTCCACGGACCTTCAGCCGGGGTCGACGATATGATCGGACGCTGTCACAAAGGTCCGCGCGGCGCGCTGGTCGCCCGGGTCGAGGTGCTCGCGGAAAGCGATCCGCCGCCTTTGCAATTCGACGTTGCGGCAACAGTCTGATCGGCTTTCGCGATTGGACAACGTGACCGAATGGACGCTGTGCTTTGAAAACGCTAAGAGTGCTCCGTGCCAAGTGTCTCCCGGCACGGTAAAGTCGTTACCGTTGCAAGCGACATCGGAGTCGGTCGGAATGAAGATCACAGCGAGCCCACTGCTTGCCGCCTTGTGTCTGGCCCTCAGCCTGTTCGGCTCGGCCACGGCAGCCTGGGCGGCGGTTTCGATCACCAATCGCGACGACAAGGATCATAAGCTGACCATCCTCGAGAACGACGGCGCAACCTCCACCGACCATGTGCTGAAGGCGTCTCAGGTGCTGGAAGGCGTCTGCAAATCGGGATGCATCATTCGCCTCAACGACAGCGAGGAGGACGAGTACGAACTCGAGGGGGCGGAGGTCGTATCGATTGAGGAAGGATATCTGTATTACGACGGCGTGGAGCCGACCGAGGGCGAGCCCGCACCCGCGACACCAGCCCCCAACGCACCGGCTCCCGCTCCCGCGGTGACGCCACCCGGCAAGAGATCCTGAGAGCGCCAATGAGCCTGCTCCCCGACACGCTCGTCGATCGATACCGGCGCTTCAAATTTCGCCATTTCGTTCCCAATCAGGACCATTACGAGGCCCTCGCCAGTCTGGGCCAGAACCCGGAGGTGATGATCGTTTCGTGTTGCGACAGCCGCGTCGACCCCGAGACGATCTTCAGCGCTATGCCGGGCGAATTGTTCGTGGTTCGCAACGTCGCCAATCTGGTGCCTCCGTTCGAAACGTCGGGCAAGTATCACGGCGTCTCGGCCGCTCTCGAATTCGCCGCGCTCAATTTGCGCGTGAAGCACATTGTCATTGTCGGACATTCGGGATGCGGCGGCGTGCGCGCCTGCCTGGAGCAGGAGGCGGCACGTCAAACCGAGTCGCAATTCATCCGCAACTGGATGTCGATGCTGGACCCTGCCAAGGAAGCGATCGAGCGAGGCATGGCTGGCCAGCCCCCAGCCGAGTTGCGCGCCGCGCTGGAACGCGAGGGCATCAAGTGCTCGCTCGCCAACCTGCGCACATTCCCCTGCGTCGAGCAGCTCGAGGGCAAGGGCCGGCTGGCGCTGCATGGCGCCCATTTCGATATCGCGACAGGAAGTCTTTCAGTCCTGAACCAGGGCACTGGCATGTTCGTGGGCATCTAAACCGCGGCGTCCGAGAGCTCAGGCGCCGACACGAGCCGGCGAACGGTGCCAAAGGTCCGCTGGAACGCCCACTCCAGGGCCATGTCGATCTCTTCCATGCGCACGAGATGTCCGAGATCGAAAAGGCTCGTCACGTCCTGCCCGACGATGCCGCATGGCACGATGCCGGAGAAGTGGTCCAGGTCCGGTTCCACGTTGATGCTGATGCCATGCAACGTGATCCCGCGCCGCACTCTGATGCCGATGGCGGCGATCTTATCTTCGCGACCTGGCCCTTTCTCGGGCCGGCGCACCCACACGCCGATGCGCCCGCAGCGGCTTTCGCCGCGCACGCCGAATTCGGCCAGCGCGGTAATGATCCAGCGCTCGAGCGCCGTCACAAAGGCGCGCACATCGCCCCGTGCACGGCGCCTCAGATCAAGCATGACGTAAGCGATGCGCTGGCCGGGTCCGTGGTAGGTATATTGGCCCCCCCGTCCGCTTCGATGCACCGGAAACCGCGCCGCTGTCAGCAAGTGCTGGTCGCGGGCGCTTGTCCCGGCGGTGTAGAGCGCGGGGTGCTCCAGCAGCCAGACCAGCTCGGCGGCCCGTCCTACGGCGATGGCAGCGACCCGGGCGTCCATGACGCGCAGGGCCGTCTCATAGGCGACCGGCCGTTCGCTGGTCAGCCATTCGACCGCAGGCTCGGGATCTTCGTCAAGGGCCGTCATGGGCAGGATCTCGGCAGGGGCAAGCTCGCCTCATTGCACATAAGCCGACGTCGCGGCATGAGCAAGCAGGCCCGGCAGTCTGTGCCACTGGAAGCCCCGTTCTGCGCCTGTCCGGATGCAAGCATGATCCAGGTCTGTTCGCTTTGGCCGGGGCGCGCCTGCGCGGGAAAACCTGCTTGTGAGGCGTCGTAGCGTCTGCTAGGGAACCGTCGCACCCGATCTGCGGTCGTGGCGGAATTGGTAGACGCACTAGCTTGAGGGGTTAGCGCCGCAAGGCGTGGAGGTTCGAGTCCTCTCGGCCGCACCAGTTTTCCCGTCCCGAACTTGAGCCGCACAACCTCGTGCCATGCCGACGCAGAAGCGGTTTTGGCTTTGGGCGGTGGCAGTCGTTCGAACAATACGCGATCTTCGTAGGTTGGGTTAGTCTTACTGCGGCACAAGTTCCGGCGTCGAGGGTTCGTGGTGTTGGTCTGGCACTGCACGGGCAGCGCGACAAGGTTGCGACGAGGCCGGCGTTGGGAACGTGTCGCTCAGGCCGGAGCGGGGGAGCCTCGGGGTCGGTAACTCTGGGGAATGGCAAATTCCTCGAAGATATGTCCGGATCGAGATCCGCAGGGGGGAAAATCGGGCTCCCCGCTGTTTCAAGTGGGTAGCTTGAGGTCGAGTTTGCCGGCGATGAGGTAGGTCATCGCCTTCAAGGTCTCGCGGTTTCGGTAGCCGCGCGCCTTGGCTTTGGCGGCCTGGAC
>JBKJYG010000235.1:0-6256 GCA_046715905.1 Hyphomicrobiaceae bacterium
CTTCAGCGCCGCGTCATAATCGCGGATCGATTTCTCGTAGTGTCCTTTGACCGACAGAGCCAAGCCGCGCATGGCGAGCGCCTGGACGAGCTCGACCGCCGACGTGGTCGGGTTCTCGATGATCACCGTGCACCCCGAAATCCGTCGTTCCCAATCCTCGCTGAGGCAATCCGTGGCGACGTCGGCGCGCGCCGCGCCGGCCAAGAGCTGCGCCGCGAACAGCGCGACGGCCAGGGTTCGGAAGATGATGGTCAACGGCATCCAACAATCCACTTCAAGGTCGGCGCCACTCCGGCGCTAGGGCCTGGGCGTGTCCCCACATCGCAACTCGGGCCGGCTACCCGCCTCGGTCTAGGACTATTGCGCCATGAATATGACCGCCAGACTGCGGGCGCAATCCCTGGCCATGAGCGCACCGGTGCCGAGAATGCCCCAAAAGCAGGCCTCAGCGACGATTTTCCGGCACCTCGATTTCGAGGCCCAACAGCAGGAAACTCCACGATTTACCGTGACTGTCGATCCCAAGCGACGTATTGACGCCACCTTCCAGGGCATCCGACATCACGAAGTTCAAACCCTGCAGGTGGTCGAGTTCGTACCGGACGACGGCGCCCTGCAGCAAGTTTGGGAATGCCGCTTTGATCCGCTCGGCCGTCAGTTGCGCCTTGACCAGCGGATAGTCGCCCGGGTCGTAGACCCAGACTGAGACATTCGATGTGTTGCCTTTGTCGCCGGCGCGCGCGTGGGCAACCTCGTGCAGCTTGACGCGGCGGGCGGGTGCGCTCTTGCCGGGCTGATCCGTCATGCCACGTGGACCTTGCACGTGGGGCGGACCCGATCCCGATCAATGAGGGCCGAGTGGGTGACCACGGAGGGCGACAATTGCCCGCGATAGCCGCCGCCGCCCGCTGGTCCGCAGCACAGCAGCGCCTCGACCTCCCAAAGCATGGTTTCGCAGGCCGCCCGACCGGTCGAGCGCATGCCGACGCGAACGCGGACGTCCTCCGCTTCGACGTGAGCCGTGGTCGCCAACCCGGCCGTGGCGTGCAGGGAATTGACGCCTACGAGATCGATCCGCATCGCGTTACGGATGGCCTCATGGCGCCCAAGTCGCTGTGTCAGCACATCGGCGGCGAGCTGCGCGCGAGCCACAGCGTTGCGGCCGGCGTAGCTGACGCCCGCCTCGGCGAACGTGCCGCCGTCAAAACCAACGGTGACCTTGAGCTGATCGGGTCGCTTCGACCCATCCGCGTTGCCAACCGCCACCCGATCGCGACCCGCTTCCCTGATCTCCACACACGAGAAGTCGGCCGTCACGTCCGGCGTCAGATAGCGCGTCGGATCATGCACCTCGTATAAAAGCTGCTCCTTGACGGTGCGCGAGGTGACCATGCCGCCCGCATCGTTGAGCTTGGTGATGATCGCCGTGCCATCCGCCGCGATCTCGGCGATCGGATAGCCGCAATCCGCCAACCCTGGCACATCCTTGCGGCCGGGGTCGGCGAAATACCCGCCCGTGATCTGCATGCCGCATTCCATCAGGTGACCGACGAGCGTTCCCCGCCCGAGCAACGGCCAGTCGTCAAAGCGCCAGCCGTACTTATGCACAATGGGCGTGAGAAACAGCGACGGATCGGCGACCCGGCCGGTGATCACGACATCGGCACCCGCTTCAAGGCCGGGCAGTATCGCGTCGACGCCGAGATACGCGTTGGCCCCGACCAGTGGCAAGCCCACTTCGCTCACCATCCGATCGTGATTGTCAAAGAGGCGCGTTTGCGGCGTGATCAGGTCGGTGACGTCATCGCCTTCGATGGCCGCAACCTTCAGCCCCCGCAGGCCGAGCTGCCGCGCAATCGTCAGCGTCACCTCGGTTGCGTCGCGCACGTTGGCAACACCCATGTTGGTGACGATGCGCGTGCCGTTGGCGCGGCAAGCAGCAAGCACGCCCTGCATGCGCGCGGCAAGCTGGGCGTTGTAGCCCTTGCGAGGGTCGAGCTTGCGATCCCGGTGACCGAACGCCAGGGTGCGCTCGCCGATGGTCTCGAAGACCAGGTAGTCGAGGCCGCCCCGTTCGGCCAGATCGATCGCAGGCTCCAGGCGATCCGAAGAAAACCCCGCGCCACAGCCAATTTTCAGCATCGGATCGCCTCCGCCCAGCTTTGCTCAGTCTCCAGCCAGCCCATGCGCCTCGAACGGCTGCACGGAAGATCAACTGCCGGGAAGGCTGTGCGCCTCGGCGAAGAACAGGTCCTTCCACGACGCGGCTTTGGTTTTTACGCTCCCGATCGAATGCAGGAAGTCGACCATCCGGCCGAGATTGCTCGGTGTCTTTGTGAACTCGAGGTCCTTGCCCGAAAAGCTGGTCGTCAAATCATCTTCCGTGAGCCGCTTTTCGTTGGTCATCGCGATGTAGAGCTTGGCCAGGCGTCGCTTGTCCGCGTTCGCCCATTCGAAGGATTCATCGAAGGCCTTGCTGACGGCCGCGAAGACCTGGGGGTTGTCCGCACGGAACTTCTCATTTGACGTGAAGGTCAAACCCGTCGTCGGACCGCCCATGATGTCATACGCGGTGGTGATGGTGCGCAAGCCTCCCTTCGCTTCAACCTCATGGAAAGGAGACGTTGCAAAATGCGTGTTGATCTCGTGTCCGGCGTTAAGCACAGCCACCATCGCCTCGGGATGGGGCAGCGGCACAATGATGTGATCAAGCTGCGTATGCTTGCCCTTGCCCCACTCCTTTTCCGCGGCGATGTGCAGCATGATGGCCTGCGTGGACACTTTCAGCGAAGGTACGGCGATGCGGTCCTTTTCGGTAAAGTCCTTGAGCGATTTGACGTTGGGATTGCGCGTATTGAGCCAGATGTTGTTGTTGGCAATGGCGCCGAGCGCCTTCACGCCGATGTTGGAGCGAGTGCGATCCCAGATGATCGCCATCGACGGCACGCCTTGGCAGGCGAAATGCAGGCTGCCCGACAGCATGGCGTCGTTGAGGGCCGCGGGGCCCCCAAGCTTGGCCCAGGTGACCTTGACGCTGCCCATGCCGACCGCGGCGAGCTGCTTCTCCACGAACTTCTGATTTTCCATCACCATGGCCGGTAGATAAACCGCGCCGAACTGCTGGCCCAGGATCACCTCGCTCACTTCGGCTCGGACACCGGGTGTGATCACCCCAGACATCGACACAGCCAGGATGGCGGCGCTTATCGAACGGATCGGCGTCATCAACGAGATCTCCCTTTGAGTTTTCTGGTGAGCCCTCGCGGGCCGTTGCTCAGCCTTATACCGGCTACGCGCGATGTGTGCACCTGTTCCCGTCCGATGGTGCGTGCTCTCGTTGAGGCTTGGATTATGGGAACCGCTGACGGCCGACGGTTCAGTGCCGGGCCCAACGTCAGCCGCGCGTGCCGTACTTATCGAGCATTGCCAGGTCCGGCTCGAAACCGAGGCCGGGGCCGGTCGGAACGGCGATTTTACCGTCGCGCGGCAACGGGATCGCCGGGGATACGTAGGCCTCGGGCGTGACGAAATAAAATTCGAACAGGCCGACCTCGGGGCGGGCGGCCGCCAACTGCAACGTCGCCCAGTACCCCGGTCCGAAATAGGGCGAGTGCGGCATGACCCGCTTGCCGGCGGCCTTGGCCAGGTCGCACACGTTGATGAACTCCGTCACGCCGCCGACCTTGGTCACGCTGGGCTGCCCGTAGGCCACCACCGGGATGGTGTCCTCGAAGGGCACGGACGTGCACGCGTTCTCCCCGGTCGAGAGAGGGACGCCGAAGCGGCCGAGCGCTTTCAAGCTTGGCGCGTGGTCGCAAGGAAACACTGGCTCCTCCACCCAATAAAGATCAAGCCGCTTCATCTCGGGCAGCAGCCGCTCGGCCTCGCTGAGACTCCAGTTGCAGTTGATGTCGGTTGTCAGCCGTACATCCGGACCGACGGCACGCCGGCCGGCTTCGATGTTCTCGAGCGTAATCTCGTGCAGCTTGATATCGCGGAAGCCTTGCGCCACGGCCCGCCCGGCGTAATCGGCAACCAAGGCCGGATCGCCATAGCGCACGAGACTGGCATAGGCCGGAATGGCCTCGCGCTGCCGCCCACCCAGATGTTCCGCCAGCGAGAGGCCGCGGCGCTTGGCGGCGATGTCCCACAGCGCGGTATCGATCCCCGACAATGCGTACGTCGTGATGCCATAGCGGCCCTGGATGTGGGTCTTGTGCTGCAGCTCGCGACTGAGTGCGGGAATGCTGTCGATCTCGCGTCCGACCACCAGCGGCGCAAACATGTCGCGGATCGCAGCCAGCACCGGTCCCTGGCAAAAGTAGGCGAAGCTCTCGCCCCAGCCGACCAGGCCATCGTCGGTCTCGACGCGCACGAGGATCATGTCGAAATGCGTCCAGCGCTGCGGCATCAGACCGATGCGCGTGCTGCCGTCGGTGAAAGGCACCCTGAGTGGGATGGCATCGATGGCTTTGATCTTGGACATCACGGTCTCTCCCTCGTGTTCGAGCGCGGCGATGGTATCCCCACCGCGCGCGGGCTCCAACACCTCAGTCCGCGCGGGTGTCCCAGGTCCTCACACGGCGAGCAGGCGGGTGATGAACGCTGGATCCCGATCGAGCTCGCCCGGCGTTCCGCGCCATTGGATGTGGCCATTGGCGATGATGGCGAGGCGATCGGCGATGAGGCGCGCGAATGCGAGATTTTGCTCGGAGATCAGGAGCGCCACGCCACGCTGCTTCAGCGCCAGGATGGCCGCGGTGATGCTCTGGATGACGAGCGGCGCAAGGCCCTCCAGTGGCTCGTCGAGCAGCAGCACGCGCGGATTACCCATCAGCGCCCGGGCGATGGTCAGCATCTGCTGCTCGCCGCCGGACAGACGTCCCGCCAGCCGGGACTTGAGATCGGCGAGCGCCGGCAGCAGCTCGAAAGCCTGCTCGGGCGTCCATGCGGTGCCGTTGCCCCGCGAGGGTAGCCGTGCGACGTCGAGGTTTTCCGCCACCGTAAGGCCGGTGAACACGCGACGATCCTCCGGCACAAAGGCCAGCCCCGCGCGAGCGCGGCGATAGGTGGGCCAGCGCTCGATGGCGGTGCCGGTCAGCCGGATCGGCCCCGACGTGCGCAGCTCGAGCCCGGCCAGCGCCTTCAGCAGACTTGACTTACCGGCGCCATTGCGGCCGAGCAGCACGACGGCTTCGCCGTGACCCATGGTGAGGGAGATGCCAAACAGAACCTGCGCGCGCCCATACCAGGCGTCGAGTGGTCCGACCTCGATCAGCGCCATCGGGTGATCCTATCCCTCAGGTTGCATGCCGGCGGTGCCGAGGTAAACCACACGCACCCGCGGATCGCGGCGCACCTCCTCGGGCGACCCGTCGGCGATAAGCTTGCCGCGGCTCATGACCAGCACCCGGTCCGCGTGCCCGAAGACGATGTCCATGTCGTGCTCGGTGAATAGCACTGCGGTGCGGCGCTCCCGCGCCCGGCGCACGGCCAGCCGCATCAGACCATCGCGTTCAGCTTTCGCCATGCCGGCGGTGGGCTCGTCCATCAGCAGCAGACGCGGGGCATTGGAGAGCGCGAGCGCCAGATCGACCCGTTTGAGGTCGCCATAGGAGAGGGTGCCGCAAATAAGGCTCGCCGCTGCCGTCATCCCAACCTCGTCCAGAAGTCGCGCGACCTCGGCCGCATCGGCATCGAAGGAGCGGCTGACGATGCCGGGCACCGGCCCCGCGCGGGAGGCCAGCGCGACGCCGATGTTTTCGGCCACGGTCATCGAGGCAAAGGTGGCGGTCACCTGGAAGGTGCGCGCGATGCCGTGTCGCCATTGGTGGCGGGGCGGCGCGCCCGTGATATCGCGACCGTCGAGGAGGACCCGCCCGGCATCGGCCACGAGCTGGCCGTTGATGATGTTGAAGGTCGTCGTTTTGCCAGCCCCGTTGGGGCCGATCAGCGCCACGACCTCGCCCTCGGCGACCGCGAAGGAGACATCGTCCACGGCGCGGAAAGCGTCGAACGCCTTGACCAGGGAAACGACCGCGAGACGGGACGGAGTCATGAGCCAACCCCTCGAAAGGCCGTGAGGCGCAGCCACGGCGGCCAAGCCACGCGGCTCAAGGCACCGGCCATGCCGCCGGGAAAGAGCACTGCCAGCAGGATGACGCTCGCGCCCAGAATGGCCTGCCAATACGGCACCACGCGCGTGATCCAGTCCTTGAGACCGACGAACACGGCTGCGCCGACGAGCGGGCCCAGC
>JBKJYG010000236.1:0-4286 GCA_046715905.1 Hyphomicrobiaceae bacterium
AGCGCCACGACGAAGGCGCGCAACGCCCATCGCCAGGGTGTTGGCGCGATAGCCAGTTCCGAGCGTTCTGGCATGTTTCGGTATTTCGGGTCTGCGATCGACATGGGCAAGCCTAACGGGTGAACGCCTTCTACCGCAACGGAATTGCGCTACCTCGACCTCACATGACGGCAAGGTTCACGCGCGTTGCGGACTTAAAACTCCAGCCGCGTCGCCCGGATCACCTGAGGCAGGGCTGCGACTTTCGAGATAACGGCATCCGAGATCGCCTCGTCAACGGAGACGAGGCAGATGGCATCCCCGCCCGGCCTGTCGCGGCCCAGGTTCAGCGTCGCTATGTTGACCCCCGCATCACCCATGACTTGGCCGAACTTGCCGATGAACCCGGGCTTATCGGAGTTGCGGACGAACAGCATGTGCGGGGTGACCTCGAATTCCATATCGATGTCTCGGACCTGGATGAAACGCGGGCGGCCGTCCGAGAAGACAGTCCCTCCGACCGATCTCTCGTACTTCGCGGTGCGAACCGTCAGCCTGACATACGTCTCGTAGGCACCATCCTGACCGCGCGTCGTGGTTTCGATTTTCACGCCGCGCTGCTCGGCAAGCGAAACGGCCGAGACCATGTTGACACCCTCCCCCATGTGCCAGCGCAGGACACTCGCCACCGCAGCCGCTGTCATCGGCTTGACGTTGAGCTCGGCCACGGCACCGGAGTACTCAATCCGAATGCCCTCGATGGTCTCGTCGGTGAGCTGCCCCGCAAAGCTGCCCAATTGCTCCGCCAAGCGCACGAAGGGACGCAGGCGCGGAGCTTCCTCGGCGGTGATCGAAGGGAAATTGACGGCGTTGGAAATTGCGCCCTGGAGCAGATAGGCAGACATCTGCTCGGCGATCTGCAGAGCCACGTTTTCTTGGGCTTCACCAGTGGCCGCTCCCAAGTGCGGTGTGCAGATCAGGTTCGGTGCGCCAAACAGCGGGCTCGACCTCGGCGGCTCCTCCTCGAAAACGTCAAGCGCGGCGCCGCCAATCCGCCCGGACACGAGCGCTTCGAGCAAGGCTCTCTCATCGATCAGCCCGCCGCGCGCACAATTGATGATACGGGCGGTAGGTTTCATCCGGGCGATCGCTCGCGCGTCGATGATGTTGCGCGTCTTCACGGTAAGCGGCGTATGCAGCGTGATGACATCGGCACGGTCGAGAAGATCGTCGAGCTCGACCTTCTGCACGCCGATCTGTATGGCCCGCTCGGGGGAAAGGAACGGATCATAGGCGATGACTTTCATACGGAGGCCGATGCCGCGCTCGGCAACAATGCCGCCAATGTTGCCGCACCCGATAACGCCCAGGGTTTTGCCAAACAGCTCGACGCCCAGAAACCGCGATTTCTCCCAATGGCCGGCCTGGGTTGACCGGTCGGCCTCCGGGATCTGGCGGGCCAGCGCCATCATCATCGCAATCGCATGCTCGGCGGTGGTGATGGAGTTTCCGAACGGCGTGTTCATGACAATGACGCCGCGGGCGGTCGCCGCTTTGATGTCAACGTTATCAACTCCGATGCCGGCCCGGCCTACCACCTTAAGCTTGGGCGCGTGTGCAAGCAGCTTCTCGGTGACCTTGGTCGCGGATCGGATGGCAAGGCCATCGTAATCGGGGATCATCAGCTCGAGCCGGGATTTGTCTCGTCCCAAGCCCGGCTCGAACACCACCTCGACACCCTGTTGCTTGAATATGGCAATCGCCGCAATCGAGAGTTCATCCGAGACGAGAACTTTGGGTTGCATCTTATTCCCATTGTTGACGAGAGGCTGGAGCGGGCCGGCCGAACCCTGATCAAGGCGACGATCTCAATTCGATCGCAAGCGCAGAGAGCAGTTCTTCGCAGGCCTGAGCACACGTGCGGCAGGCATCCGCGCAGATGCGGCAATGCTGATGGTGCGCGGAGTGACTTTGACATTCCTTGGCGCACATCTGACAGGCAATCAGACATGCCCGAAGCTGAGCCTGCCATATTTCGGTATGTGCGGGGACACGGCGCGACAAGATCCGTCCCGTTGTCTGCGCGATTTCGGAGCACTCGCCGTTGAGCCGGATGCAACGCGCCAGCGGTGCCGGATCGGCCTCCCCAAGACAGGCATCGGCACACGTAACGCTAGCTTGAGCGCAATCGAAACAGGCCTCGATCGTTTCGCTTAGCCCCGACATTTCGTGAGTGGTTCGGTCCGGATGAGATTTAAGCATGTCTTGAATGTGCATCGCGATCTCCTAGGGTTCGCCTCAATTCGGGAGAACGTGCAGAAGAACGACATTGATCCGATCGGGGGTGCATGACGGAATCCGGCGCAGGCGCATCACGACGGCGAAAGGCGCGTCATCTCGACCGCATAGGCCCAATCGATCCAGGGCAACAAGGCCGCGACGTCGGAGGCTTCAATCGTGGATCCCGTCCAGATCCGCAAACCTGGCGGAGCATCGCGGTGACTGGCCACATCGAAAGCGACACCCTGCTCTTCGAGAGTGCGAGCCACAGCCTTGGCAAATGCCCTCTGAGCCTCCGAACTCAAGGATCGCAACCTGGGGTCAGAAAACGCGAGGCTCACACTGGTGGTCGAGCGCGTTCGGGGATCCACCGCCAGGTTGGAAATCCACGGCGTTCGCTCGATCCAGTCGAAAATGATCGCCGAATTCCGATTGGCACGCTGGATAAGAGCCGGAAGGCCTCCCACGGACTGCGCCCAGGCAAGGGCATCCAGATAATCCTCCACGCAGAGCATGGAAGGCGTGTTGATCGTCTCTCCGGCAAAGATCGCGCGATCAACCTTGCCCGCCTTGGTCAGCCGAAACACCTTCGGCAGCGGCCAGGAGGGCTGATACGCTTCCAGCCTCTCTACCGCGCGCGGCGACAGTACGATCATTCCGTGCGCTGCTTCGCCGCCGAGAACCTTTTGCCAGGAGAATGTGAGCACATCCACTTTCGCCCAATCAACGGGCTGGGCAAAGGCTGCCGAAGTCGCGTCAACGAAGGTCAAGCCGGCACGATCGGCTGGGATCCAGTCATAATCTGGGATGCGGACACCGGACGTGGTACCGTTAGCGGTGAAAAGCACATCCCGATCAAACTCGACCTGCGCAAGATCGGGCAAGGCACCATAATCGGCCTCGATGACGCGGCAATTCTCGAGCTTGAGCTGCTTAATGGCATCCGTCACCCAACCTTTGCCGAAACTTTCCCAAGCGAGCGCATCAACGCCGCGTGCGCCCAGCATGGTCCACATGGCCATCTCGAATGCGCCAGTGTCCGACCCGGGTACGATGCCAACGAGATAGTCGGCCGGGATGCCGAGTACTGTTTTGGTGGTGTCGATTGCGAGCTTGAGGCGCTCCTTGCCTTCCGTCGCGCGATGCGAGCGGCCCAGCAACGCTCCCGACAATGTTTGGAGTTGCCACCCCGGCCTTTTCGCACATGGCCCGGACGAGAAGCGAGCATTCTTCGGGCGAACGCCCGGCATGGTCTGCATCTGCCTATCCTTCCAGATAGAAGCTTCCCGGTGGGGGGAAGTGTCCCGCCGCGGGCTTTAGGCAAACGGCCGCGAACTGTCAAGCTCAGGCAGAAGTGTGTGCTGAGGGAACTGTTAATGGATAGGCGACTTTAAAGCGCAGGTCTCTACGGGATGCTTGTGGCCAGGACTTAAAGAATACCTTTGGCAATGCTCATTATCAGCGCGGGATATGCCTCAAACGCGTCAGCCCAAAAGCTGACTGACCTTCGGTCATGCACGGCCGGGTCGAACCGACTGGCTCAGAAAACGACGCCGTCCGTCGCGGAACCCAACAGCCTGCTGGGGCTCGACGCTGTCGACGCGACGGGCGAGAAAATCGGCAACGTTTTCCACGTTCTCGCCGACGAACAGGGTCGCTTGATTGCAGCCGCAATCGATCGCGGCGGCTTTTTGGGTTTAGGAGCGCGAAAGATAGCTGTCGCGTGGTCGGCTTTGCAGTTCGAGAGGGGAGGCAGGGAGGGGGTTGACGTTCTGGAGCTCAGCCGTGACCAAATGCGCGTCGCGGGCGATTATATGCCCGGCGAGCCCACGGTGCTCTTAGGCGCGGATCCAAATCACGCGCCGGCTTACGCAACAATTGATCGCTGAAATGGAGCGCGCTCACGATAGCGTGCCAACGCATCAGCAAGGTTCGCGTTCGAGCCATGCGGCGCTCGATTGGTTCAGTTTTTTTCTTGCCGATATCCAGACAGGATTTGGGCCGTTTATTGCAGTTTACCTGACGAC
>JBKJYG010000237.1:0-10176 GCA_046715905.1 Hyphomicrobiaceae bacterium
GCAACCGCGCTGGCGCCAGCCGTCGTAGTCGGCGGCGGTGCCGCGCATGTGGACCATGCCATTCAGCGAACTGGTGCCTCCCAGCATCTTTCCGCGCGGCTGGTAGGACGTGCGGCCATTGAGGCCCGCGACGGGTTCGCTCTCGAATTTCCAATTGAGCGTGTCGTGCGTGAAGAGCTTGTGATAGCCGACCGGAATGTGGATCCAGGGGTGGTTGTCGCGTCGGCCGGCCTCGAGCAGCAGCACGCGATAGCGGCCCGACTCCGACAGGCGCGCAGCGACCGCGCAGCCGGCCGAGCCGGCTCCCGTGACGATGAAATCGAACGTCTCCCCTTGCATGGGCTCCTCGTCGCTTTCTTGTGTGATGCTGGACGGTGCCCGCTGCAGGCTGACACTGCCGGTTTGCGTGCCCTCCTGCCAGCTTTATCCACGCCGGCCCGCCGAGACACCACCATCCACCATGTAGACGCCGCCCGTGCAGAAGCTCGATTCATCACTGGCGAGGAACAGCATCAGTTTGGCCACCTCCTCGGGCGTACCATACCGGCCAAGCGGCGTACCAGACGCCATCGGTTGGTCGTTGCGTCCCGCGAGGCCGCGCATCTTTTCAAGCGATGCGATCATCGGCGTATCAATCGGTGACGGGTTCACCGTATTGACGCGGATCTTGCGGTCCGCTCCCTCGATCGCGGCCGAGCGCATCAGGCCGATCACGGCGTGCTTGGACGCTGTATAGGCCGACATGTGAGGCGTCGCCCGGATGCCCGACGTCGAGGACGTGATGACGATCGAGCCGCCGCTCGCCGTCATCGCCTTCATAACGTACTTGAGGCAGAGCCACACGCCGCGCACGTTGACGGCCATGACCTTATCGAACATCTCGCCCGCATAGTCCTCGATGGGGCTGACCATGCCTTCGATGCCGGCATTGAGCAAAGCCGCATCGACCTTGCCCCATCGGTTGACCGTCTCATCGACAAGCAGCTTTACGGCGGCCTCGTCGGTCACGTCCGTCGGGCAGATTGCGGCACTCGCCCCGATCTCCCTCGCCACCTCGGCGAGCGGCTCCGTGAGCACATCGGCGAGCATGACCTTGCCGCCCTCGGCCGCGATGATCCGTGCCGCCGCCGCACCGATGCCACGCGCCGCACCCGTGATGATCGTGACCTTGCCATTCATTCGTCCCATGCTCGTCTCCCGGAGACTGTTGTTGTCGAAGCTCGCCGCGATCATCACGCGTCGGTTTGGGAGGGTCAATTGTTGCCGCCGCCCTCAGCCGCGGTATGCTCTTGCGCGAATACTGAGTGCGGCCCAAGTGCGATGCACCCCTTGGAGGAATGACCATGAAGATCACACGCATCGTCGACTTGCACGCGGACGCGGGCTGGCGCGTCTTCTCGTTCCTGAAAATCGAGACGGACGCGGGGCTCGTCGGCTGGTCGGAATACAACGAGAGCTACGGCTCGAAGGGTCTCACCGCCGTCATCATGAAGCTCGCCGAGACGTTGATTGGCGAGGACCCTCGCCCGGTCGAGCGGATCACCGCAAACTTGTACGCGCGCACGCGCCAGGCCCCGGGCGGGCTCATCCAGCAGGCGATCGCGGCCATCGAGAACGCGCTCGTCGACGTCAAGGCAAAGGCCCTTGGCGTGCCCGTGTACGAGATGCTCGGTGGCCCCGTGCGCGATCGGCTCCGCCTTTACTGGTCGCACTGCGGCACCTACCGCCTGCACCACGCCGAAAAGATGGGTGTGCCGCCCGTCCGCAATCTCGACGACATCCGCCGCCTCGGCGAGCACGTACGCGAGCGCAAATTCACAGCGCTGAAGACCAACATCTTCCTGTTCGACGGCGGGAGCCCAGAGCTTTATATGCCGGGCTTTGGTCGCTCGCCCGGCGGGCCCGAGCTCAACCCCTCGCTGCGCGTCGAGGAGGCGCTCGACAAGCAGCTTGCGGCCTTCCGCGACGGCACCGGCAAGGACGTTGAGTTCTTGCTCGACCTCAATTTTAATTTCAAGACCGAGGGTTACGTCCGCCTCGTTCGCGCGCTCGAGCAGAAGCAGCATCGGCTGATGTGGGTCGAGATCGACAGCTTCGATCCCCGCGCGCTGGCCCTGATCCGCCGCTCGATCATGACGCCGCTTGCAAGCTGCGAATCTCTCTTCGGTCGCCGCCAGTTCAAGGACTACTTCGAGCAGGGCTCGATGGATGTCGGCATCGTCGACCTACCCTGGAACGGCATCCTGGAGTCGATCAAGATCGCTGCCATGGCCGAGGCTTACGAGGTCAATTGCGCGCCGCATAACTTCTACGGCCATATGTCAACGCTGATGAGCGCCCACTTCTGCGCGGCCATCCCGAACTTCCGCATCATGGAGATCGACATCGACGATGTGCCCTGGAAGGACGACCTTGTCACGGAGCCGCCGCTTATCGAGAACGGCCACCTGATCCTGCCGACTAAGCCCGGCTGGGGCGCCGACATCAACGAGGACGCAGTGAGGCGGCATCCACCAAAATAATACCCGGGCCGCGTGGCTCTCCGCTGTCGTTCCACGCGAAGCGCCTGCCCGCCACTCCATAAGTTGTCAACGTACCTGCGCGTTTGAGATTTCTGAAACCTTTGTCAAGACGGCTCGTAACTCCACCAGCTCAACGAAGAGCGGTAGCAAAATGGAGTTTATGTCGATGCAAATTCGTCCTGTTGCGCGCGCGCTCTGGGCGAGCACCTTCGCGTGATTGCAAAAAAGAGGAATGGCAAGCTCACGCTTACGGACGAGGACGGCGGCGGCGGCGACCGTCACGATCGCGGACGTCACGCAGTCTAACGGCGTGATCCACGTGATCGATCGGGTGCTACTGCCGAAATGACGGATGCAGACGGAAGCAAACGTTACATCGTGCCGACCTCAAGACCTCACATGAATCGAAGCTCTAACATTTGCACGTCATGGTCCGAGAGCACGACACATTCCCCCGAAATCGACCCCAGTAAGGAGACGATCATGACCTTCATGACACTTTTTTTGGCTTCTGGCCGGTCTCCCGATTCCAACGAACACAGGAAGACGACTATGCGCCTCCTCGGACTGCTGTTGTGCGCACCGCTATTGCTAATGACCACGCAAGATTCGAAGGCCGAGGAGAGCTTCGATACATGGCCTTTGTTACGCAGCACATTTCCGAGCACCGGTGGCGGTGGGATGATGATCAAAGGGTATGATCCCGTGATAACAGGCGCGAAGTGTGTGACCACGTTCATGGCAGTAGCGCCGGGTGCGGACCCCGCCGTTTATCCGAGCTACATTGAGTTCGAGGCGACCTCAACTCAGGGTGGGACGCTTTGCCACAACGGGAAGTGGCGCTCGTTCGACGGCACCAGCTCCGGAACGACGCCCTATCGCATATTTTTTAAGGACGGTATTTTTCGGGGTTCCCCCTGAGGTATGCCGCGCCAAGGTTTCTAACGGCACCAGCATGCATTACGCTTCGGCCGACGCTTTTGATCACGATCAAGCGCTCTCGACATCTTCGACTGCTGACGGCTTCACAACCTCACCCGCTTGAGGCGAAGCGCGTTGCCGATGACGCTGACCGATGACAGAGCCATGGCCGCCGCGGCGATGATGGGCGACAGCAGAATGCCGAGAAATGGATAGAGCACGCCAGCCGCCACCGGCACGCCGGCAGCATTGTAGATGAAGGCGAAGAACAGGTTCTGGCGGATGTTCCGCATCGTTGCCGCCGACAAATGCCGAGCCCGCACGATGCCGGTGAGGTCGCCTTTCAGGAGTGTCACGCCCGCGCTTTCCATGGCCACATCGGTGCCTGTGCCCATGGCAATGCCAACATCCGCGGCCGCCAGCGCCGGGGCGTCATTGACGCCATCTCCGGCCATGGCAACGACGTGACCTTGCGCGCGCAAGCGCTCAACCACCTTGCCTTTGTCCTCGGGGAGAACGTCCGCCTCGACGTCTGAGATGCCGAGCCTCTGCGCGACCGCTTTGGCTGTGGTGGCGTTGTCGCCGGTCAACATGACGACACGGATACCGAGGTCTTTGAGCGCTGAAATCGCCGCCGGAGTCGTCGCTTTGATCGGATCGGCAATCGCGATGATGCCGGCAGCCTTGCCGTCGATCGCAATAAATATCGCCGTCGCTCCATCTTGCCTAAGCTCGTCTGCGCTCGCGTCGAGCCTATTCGTGTCGATGCCCGCCTCGACCATGATCCGACGGTTTCCGACGACGAGTTTGCGACCCTCCACAACTCCGGTAACTCCTTTGCCGACCGGCGAGTCGAAACTCTCGGGCTGAGACAGCGACAGGCCACGCTCGGTCGCTGACCGCACAACCGCCGCAGCCAGGGGATGCTCGCTGCTGCGCTCGATGCTGGCCGTCAAACGCAAGAGTTCTGTCTCATCAAATTCACCTGTCGTCTTGATCGCCACCACGCTGGGCTTGCCTTCCGTCAGCGTGCCAGTTTTGTCGACGACCAGCGTGTCAATCTTCTCCATCCGCTCCAGCGCCTCGGCATTCTTGATCAACACGCCGGACTGCGCACCGCGGCCGACGCCGACCATGATCGACATCGGCGTCGCGAGCCCCAACGCGCAGGGGCAGGCAATGATCAGCACGGACACCGCCGCGATCAGGCCGAAGGTCAGACGGGGCTCCGGCCCCCACAGCGACCAGGCTAAGAACGCGAGGGCAGCGACCGCGATGACCGTTGGCACGAACCACGCCGAAACCTGGTCGGTCAGTCTTTGAATGGGCGCCCGACTGCGCTGCGCCGCCGCCACCATCTGCACGATCTGGGCAAGCACAGTCTCGCGGCCGACTTTGTCGGCGCGCATGATGAAACCACCCGATTGGTTCATGGTGCCACCGATGACCATATCGCTGATGCTCTTGGTGACGGGCATGGACTCGCCGGTGACCATGGACTCGTCGATGGCGCTGCGACCTTCGACGATCTCGCCATCCACCGGCACACGCTCGCCAGGGCGGACACGCAGACGATCACCGGCAACTACGTGATTGAGACTCACATCCTCGTCCGTCCCATCCGGCCTGATCCGTCTTGCCATCTTCGGGGACAAGTCGAGCAGCGCCCGAATGGCCCCGCTCGTCTGCTCCCGCGCTCTCAGCTCCAGCACCTGGCCGAGCAGCACCAGCACCGTGATCACGGCAGCCGCCTCGAAGTAGACCGGTAGCGACCCGTCGTGTCCGCGCATCAAGGATGGGAATAAGCCCGGCCACACCGTGCCAACGATGCTGTAGACCCAGGCTACCCCGGTGCCCATGGCGATGAGGGTGAACATGTTGAGATTGCGCGTCTTGAGCGAGGCCCAGCCACGCTCGAAGAAGGGCCAGCCCGCCCACAGCACGACCGGCGTCGCCAAGACGAGCTGACTCCAATTGGATGTCTGCTGTCCCAACCATTGATGCAATCCCGTCAGATGGCCACCCATTTCGAGCGCGAATACGGGTAGTGTCAGCACAAGGCCGATCCAGAACCGGCGCGTCATGTCCAAAAGCTCGGGATTGGGCTGTGTATCGGACGAGACGATCTCGGGCTCAAGGGCCATCCCGCAGATGGGACACGAGCCGGGACCGGGCTGCCGGATCTCAGGATGCATCGGGCAGGTGTAGATCGTTCCTTCCGGCACCGCCGGCGAGGCTCTTGATTCAGGATTGAGATAGCGAGCAGGGTCGCCGATGAACTTCTCGCGGCACTTGGCCGAGCAGAAGTAATACGGCCGGCCCTGATGCGTGTGGCGATGCTTGGCGGTGTGTGGATCAACCGTCATGCCGCACACCGGATCTATGGCGCCACTGGGCGTGCCGACCGCCTTAACGGAGTGAGGCTGGTCGGTGTGGGCGTGCGCTGCATGAGCCGTCATAACGGTCCTCCGGCCTCAATACCCTCATGGGATATCTCTTTGACACGTATACCCCAGAGGGTATCCATCAAGCATGACCAAGCATGTCCAAAGCTCCTGCCTGAAACGCCTCAGCCGTATTGAGGGCCAAGCGCGTGGTCTCGCTCGAAAGGTGGAGTAAAACCGCTATTGCATTGATATCGTGACGCAGATCTCGGCGGTTCTCGCGGCGCTGCGGCGGGTTGAAGAAGAGGTGCTGCGTGAACACATTTCCCATTGCGTCGAGCATGCCCTCGCCAGTGGCAACGCCGCCGAGCAGCGGCAGAAGATTGCTGAACTTATGGACGTCCTGAGGCGCACCGCGCGTTGATCAGGGTCAAACAACGGGGCGAAACCTGAGCTTCACCTGCGGAGCGCCGGACAGGTGATCGGCGTGGGCCTGCGTCTCCAGCACGCATTCGATCGTGAGGATGGCGCCGCCACCACATTGGGTTGGTTTCCGCCAGCTTGCGGCTGCTCGGCCTTATGCATTCGAGATTGCTGCCAAGGCCGTGGACGCGTAAAAAGAACTGTTGGAGGTAGCTTTAGAACTCATTCAGTAAGGAAAGGGAGGTTGAGTATGCCGCTCTATATGTACCAAGCAGCTTATAGCGCCGACTCGTGGGCCGCCCAGGTCAAAAACCCTCAAAACCGCGTTGAAACCGTCGGTCGTCAGTTATGCGAGGCCGGCGGAGGCACATTCGTCGGCGGGTGGTTATGCTTCGGCGATTATGATCTCGTCCTCATAGCTGATCTGCCCAACAACGAGAGCATGGCGGCCATCGCGTTGGCCGTATCCTCAGGTGGCACGATCAAAGCCAGCAAAACAACCCTTTTGCTGTCGGGTGCGGAAGGTGTGGCCGCCCTGACGAAAGCCGCATCCGTGGCCAAGGTCTATAAGGAACTCGACGGCAAACGCAGCATGTCGGCGCCTGGCCGCTAAAAGTCGGGACACGCCGGGCGCTGGTTATTTGCTGTCCATCTGCGCCCCACCGTCGCCGACCGTCAGTGACGGATCTTGTCGGCACCAGCCGTTAAGCGTGGGCGGCGTGCGCTCGACTTCCGATACCATCATCGACTAAGCAAATTCATCTCGCACGCCCCGCCTGGACCTGGGGCACAAGCCTCAGGCGACCTCGGTTTCCCTGCTCGGCGCGCGCCGCCGGTCCGCCTCACTGCGTTTGGGGTCGAGCTGCAGGTCGAGCAGACCTTCCTCACAGGCTTTGATCTGCTGTGCGAGATACCTTGAATAGATCCGCACCTGGGGCAGGCCGCCGGCAGTGAACCAAAGCCCTGGCTGGGGCGTTCGCCGCCACATGTTTCGCAGTTCACCGCCTTCGTCGAAATCCCACACGGGTCCAACCCGATCGGCTATGGCGTCCCCCAGGAAGTGGCGCACGACATCCTGCTGATTCCTGTATCCGGTGGCCGTGACGAGCAGATCTGCCTCGATGGTGCGACCATCCTTGAGAACGGCACCTTTCGGCACAAAGCGTTCGATATCGGAAAAGTGCATGAGGCCGATCTTGCCCGAGACGATCAGGTCGGAGCAGCCCACGTTGAAATAATAGCCCCCGCCGCGACGAAGATACTTCATCTGAAAGCCGGTATCGTCAGGAGGGCCAAAATCGAGCCTGAAGCCCCGCGCGGCGAGCCCTTCCAGCAGCGCCTTGTCGGCCTCGCGCATCGCTGCCGCACCAAGCTTGTAGCCTTGAACCAAGACGGGGTAGGGCGATGCAGTCGCCAAGAGATCGCAATCCTCGATCGAGGGACCTTCCTGATACATGTCGTAAACGCGCTGCGCCTCTTTGAGGCTGACAATCAGCGTCGAACTGCGCTGGATGATGGTGGTCTCAGCGCCGCTTTCGTGGAGATCATGAGCGACGTCGTGCCCGCTGTTACCGGTGCCGAGCACGAGAGCCTTGCGCCCGGCCCAATCGTGGCCGGACGAGTAGTCGCTCGAATGCATGACCTTGCCGGCAAAGCTTTCCAAACCTGGAACGTCGGGCTTGATCGGGATCGCGCTGACGCCCGTGGCGAACACGACGTGGCGTGGCCGCAGCACCCGCTCGGTACCATCGGGGCGGCGCACTGAAATCGCCCAGTCTCCCGACCGGGCATCATGCGAGCCCTTCATCAGTTCGGTGCCCGTCCAAACGTTGAGTTCCATCGTGTCGGCGTAGAACTCGAGCCAATTCGCGATCTTGTCCTTCGGGATATAAACCGGATAGTTCGGCGGAAAAGGCAGGTAGGGAAGATGGTCGACGTACACCTCGTTGTGAAGCGTCAGATTGTGATAGCGCTTGCGCCACGCATCGCCGATCCTCTCGTGCCGATCGATCACGAGCGTGTCGACGCCAAGCTGCACGAGGCAGGCCGCAATGCCGAGGCCACATTGGCCGCCGCCGATAACGACGACGGCTGGTTCATGGGTCTCGTAGGCCTGCGCCTTCTTCCTCAGATCAAGCCAATTCTCGCCGCCAAACGTGCGGGAATACTCTTCGCCGCGTGGCCGGCGGGCGCCGATGCGCTCTTCGTGGCCTTTGATCTCATCGAGGGCGGTCAGCAGCACCCAGGCGCGCCATCCCGGAGCGCCATCGGGAGATGGAACGAGGCGCAGAACACCGCTCGCCTGGCCGCGTGCCGTCTCGAATGCGATGATGGCCTCGATCGTGGCGACACCACTGCGGTTCACCGCACGCGGTGGTGTCCGCTTCTCGGCGATACGGAAATTGGTCGGCTGCACCAAGCGGAGCGTTTCGAATAGCGCCGCCGTGATCTTCTGAGCGCCGCTCACGGTCCGGATATGCCAGGTGAATGCGACGAGATCGCGCCAATGCCCGTCGGGCACAAACAGCGCAGCCGCGGCTTCCATGTCCTCGCTTGAGAGTGCGGACTGAAATGCCCGCAGCCAGCGGCTCGCAGCATCATAAGGGTTCTCGTTATTCACGCCCGCTTTGGTCGACACGATGAACAATCTCCAGCGTTGGATCTCTAGGACATTGCCGTAACTGGCAGCCAAGCGCCACGGCTCTTAGTGGGGCTTCGAGCTTCGTTTGCGATCGCGCGGCTATCGGCGACTGCAGAGCCGACTTCAGCCGATTTTGCTTACGCGTCGAGCGTACGAGGCAAGCCTACGGCATGCAAGCCAGACCCGATGCGAGTGGGAGAAATTTAGCAGGGTGCCGTAAATGCACCGGCTTGGATCCGGCATCGGGAGATGCCACTTGATGCATCGTTTGTCGCTCGGGTAAAAGTTCGGCATACCGCGCGCCTTGGATCGAGAGACTTGACGACCGCAGGCTGGCCATGCACAAACGTGCAAAACATGTCCGTACATAAGATAAAAACAAAACACCAATCCAATTCGAGGAAACGTCATGATCAAAACGCCCGTGTCCCGGCGCACGCGCCGTGACATCATCAAAGGTGCCGGTGTGCTTGCGGGAACAGCCATTGCTGGCTTCCCCTTCATTTCGAAGGCTCAGAACAAGCCGATCAAGGCTGGCATGGTGACCATCAACTCGGGTCGCGGCGCGATGGTCGGCTCGGCGTCTTCCAAGGGCGCCACTATGGAGATCGAGAAGTTCAACACGACTGGCGGTCTCGGCGGGCGGCCGATTGAGCTGATCGTGCGCGACAGCAAGGGTAAGCCCGAGGAATCGGCGCGCATTGCCCGCGAATTCGTCAACAGCGACGGCTGCGAAATCCTTTTCGATGCGGACAGCTCGGCCGCGGCCTTTGCCGTGCAGGAGGTGGCCAAAGACTTGGGTGTGCTGACGGTCCACATGAACTCCGAAACGTCGTCGCTCACGGCCGACCCTAAAATCCGGTCGTGGAATACCTTCCGCTCGGCCCGTCAGGGCATTCACGATGCCATTGCGGGCGGCAATTACGCGGCCAACGTTTCCAAGGAGAAGAAACTCAAGTCGTGGATGGGCTGCTCCCCCGACTATGCCTATGGCCGCGACTCGCATGTTCTATTTTTTGAATATCTCAAGCATTTCAACAAGGATGTCGAGGTCATCGGAGAAAGCTGGCCGAAGCTGTTTCAGGCCGACTATACGGAGCAGCTGACCAAGATCCTGCAGACGAAGCCGCAGGCGATCTACACGTGCCTGTGGGGCGGCGATCTCACGACCTTCATCGATCAAAGCAGCATCTATAACCTGTTCGCTCAGATGCAGGTCTTCGCCATCAACATCGCAGATTATGCCATTCTGACAGCGGTGAAGAATCTGCCGAAGGGCATTCAC
>JBKJYG010000238.1:0-2595 GCA_046715905.1 Hyphomicrobiaceae bacterium
GGAGGAACCTGCGATGAACGTTGTCACGCGAGACCCGCTGCCGATCGTCGACGCGCACCATCACCTGTGGGATCTTGGAGGCCAGCTCTCCTATCCCTGGCTGTCCCCCGGCAGCGGCGAGCACTCCTACATGGGTGACAACGCCGCCATCCGCCGGACTTACCTGCCGTCGGAATACCGGCGCGACACGGGCCTGCACAACGTCGTCGCCACCGTGCATATCGAGGCCGAATGCGATCGGCGCTTCCAAGTGCAAGAGACGCAGTGGCTCGCGGGCATCGCCGAGCGGTGGGGTATGCCGAACGCCATCGTCGCCCATGCCTGGATCGATGAGCCCAATTCCGAGGACATCCTGGCGCAACAGAAGGCGTGCCCCCTGGTGCGCGGCATCCGCACGAAGCCGATCATCGCCGATGGCCCGTCGGGCAGCGTGCGTGGGCGTCCCCGCAGCCTGCAGGATCCGAGGTGGCGGCGGGGCTTGGCGCTGCTCGAGACCTACGACCTGTCGTGGGATTTGCGGGTGCCGTTCTGGCATCTGGCGGAAGCCGCCGAGGTCGTACGCGAACATCCGGGACTGCGGCTCGTGCTCAATCACACGGGCTATCCCTTGATCCGGACGCCCGAGGCGCTGGCCGAATGGCGGCGCGGCATGGAGGCGCTGGCGGCCTGCCCCAATGTCCACTGCAAGATTTCAGGACTGACCGTGCAAGGTGAGCCTTGGACGCTCGACGCCAACCGGCCGATCATTCTCGACGCCATCCGCATCTTCGGCGTCGATCGAGCGATGTTTGCCTCGAACTTTCCCGTCGACGGTCTGAAGGGCAGCTGGGACTATCTCTATAGCTGCTTCAAGACGGCTGTGGCCGATTTCTCATTGGCCGATCGAACCAAGCTGTTTTCCAGCAACGCGGCCGCGTTCTATCGCCTCGAGCTTTGATCGCGGCTCAGCGGCCGCGGAAGACGGGCGTGCGCTTTTCGGCCCAGGCCGCCAGTCCCTCCTGGTGGTCGGCAGACCCGCTGCACAGCCGGCGGGCCTCCCGCAGCTCGTCGACGTCGAGCGCGCCAGCGGCGACCTGATTGAGGGCGCGCTTGGTGGCCGCCACGGCGAGGGGAGCATTGGCAGCAATCTGGACAGCCAATTGCTCGACGCGCGCCATCAGACGATCCGGGGCGACAATCTCGTCCAGATAACCGATGCGCAGCAAATCATCGGAGGCAACGGGCTCGCCGGTCAGAAACATCCGCTTGGCGGCACCCAGGCCCAACCGCGTCACATACCGGCGAAGGCCGCTCGGGTAATAGACGACGCCAAGCCGCGCGGCCGGCATGAACATGCGTGTGTCAGGAACGCCGATGCGGAAATCGCAGGCCAGCGCCAGGTCGGTCGATCCGCCATAGACGCCGCCGTTCACCGCCGCAATCGTCGGCACCCGCACATTTTCCAGACGGTCGATGGTCTTTTCAAAGTCGTCGGGATCGTAATCGCCATCCGTCTGTCCTGGTGCAAGGGAAGCCTCGACGGCCTTGCGCTCCGCCAAGGCGCCGATGTGGTAACCGGAGCTGAAGCTGCGGCCGGTGCCCGTGAGGATCATGACGCGGAGGTCGGGATCGGCATCGACGCGATCGAAAATGGCGCGCAGCGCGTCGAGGTCGGCCGGCTCGAGCCGATTGTGCTCGCGGGGCCGGTTGAGGCGAACGAGGGCCCGCCCGCCGGACAGGGTCAGGATCGGCGGCGTGGAGGGCGTGTCGGCAACCGGTTTCGACATTGGCGTGTGTTCCTCAAAGCTCGAGCTTATAGAAGCGCTGCGCCGTGCCGGAGAACAGGTCGGCTTTCTCCGCCGCGCTCGCCCCCTGCGCCAGGATTTTGCAGGCGTTCCAGAACACGGGATAGCTATATGAGCCCTTGTCGACC
Source organism: Hyphomicrobiaceae bacterium (assembly GCA_046715905.1). GTDB lineage: Bacteria > Pseudomonadota > Alphaproteobacteria > Rhizobiales > Hyphomicrobiaceae. The sequence continues at coordinate 1,913 of JBKJYG010000238.1, forward strand.
GGGAAGTTGCTCTCGAACATGGCGCGCTTGGCGCCGAACGCCTCGATGCAGGTCTCGACATAGGGACGCCATGCCTTGGCCAGTGTTTGCGACGATGGCGGCTCAGCGCCGGCCTCAAAGCCAAAGGCATTGATCCGCATACCCATGCCGCCGAGCTTCACCGTGACGTTGGGGCATTGGGCGAGCGCGCGGATTGATGTCGCCCAGCCTGGAAAGAGCTCCTCTCGCTGGCCCGTGTAGGGTCCGGTCGCCAGCGGTCCACCGACATGATCAAGCACGATCGGCAACTCAGGCATGGCGCGCGCCAGCGCCGTCAGCTCGTCGATCTGGGGATGATAGAGCCACGCATCGAACGACAGTCCGAGCCGGGCCAGCACACGCAGTCCCTCGCGGAACGCTGGCAAGGCGAGTGCCCCTTCCGGCGGGAGGTACGCCGGGTTCAGGATCGATGTGTCGCGGTCCCAGGCGGTGATGTGGCGAATGCCCCGGAAGCGGCCGCCGCCCGCGCGAATGTGGGCTTCGAGCACGGGTTCGACGCGGCTCCCGAGCAGCATGTCGGCATGACCGACGATGCCGGCGCAAACCTTGGTCGGGCCGTAGATGCCGCTGGCGCTCATGGCGGCCACGCCATTCACGAACTCCGTCTCGCCGACCGGCCGCAACGCCTCTGGACCATCGGCCCG
>JBKJYG010000239.1:0-2626 GCA_046715905.1 Hyphomicrobiaceae bacterium
CCTTTGTTCCATCAAATTCGGTTCCCATAGGAGGCGCCGTCCTGATATATATTGGCAAGAGGCAAAATTTCGACTGACGTTTATCCGCAAAAGTCGCCTATCAGCCCGGAGGACGACGTTCGCAACGGTCGGAGAGCTTGCGGCGGCTTTCACCCGGTCCGAGGGCTCAAGCAATATTTGGGGCACAGATGCAGCTCGGCTCACTCCCGCGCCCGTGATCCTATTGCACCCTTGCAAACGCAATTCCCGCGGGCAATATCAGTCGTAAGCCGAAGCCTCGCTTCTCACATCAGCTTCTCTCTCGATCGAGAGTGTGTATTGACGCCGGTTCTCAGCTACTCGCTGATCTTCTCCGGCACGACCTTTCACAGTATGTAGGGTCTAGGTCGGCAGGGGAAGCGGCCTGCAGCATCACGAGACGGCGCAAAGGATTACGGAATAGATTATGGCAGATCTGAGCGATCTTTATAGTGAGCGGATCATAGAGTTGGCGGCGACCATCCCCGCTGCTGCCCGCTTATCGCAGGCTCATGCCTCAGCGTCGGCGCACTCGAAACTCTGCGGCTCGACGATTGCCATCGATCTGATGATGGAGGGCGACAGGGTGAAGAACTATGGCCAGACCGTGAAAGCGTGTCTCCTCGGGCAAGCCTCGGCTTCGATCATGGCGCGGAATATCGTGGGGAGCGACGCCGCGGAGCTGCGCCGGATCAGCGCCGAGATGCGCCGCATGCTCAAGGAAAACGGTCCGCCGCCGACGGGGCGTTGGGCGGATTTGGCCGTGCTCGAGCCCGTACGGGAGGTCAAGGCCCGGCATACGTCGACATTGCTGGTGTTCGAGGCGGTCGAGCGGGCACTTGACACATACGAGGCCAAACAAGGCAAGCCGGGAGCGGGCGGGGAAAAAAGCCTTGCTGCCGCCCGATAAACCGATGCGTGCGGTGCCGAAGCTTCTGCGGCTCAGCGGCCAAGTCTCGCGCCCAGAGGGTTCACTCCGGACACGGGGTGGACTGCGAGCGCTGGGGCAAGCGGCGGCATCAGCACCCGTGCGGCTCTATCGCTGGACACTGAAGCCTTTGATGGGACAAGCCTGCCGGCATCTTCCCACGTGCTCGGCCTATACCTTGGATGCCATCGCGCTCAATGGCGGATGGCGGGGAAGCTGGCTCGGCCTCGCGCGGATCTGCCGGTGTCACTCATGGGGCAGTGCCGGCTACGATCCCGCGCCCGATATCACGCAGCAGAGGCATCGGTGGGCGCCTTGGCGTTACGGACGCTGGCGCGAGGAGCCGCACGCTTAGCGGCTGCCGATGAGCCGCTGCAGCCGGGCCTCCGCCTCAGGGCTGCCCAGGGCCTTGGCTTTCTCATACCAGCGCCGTGCGGCTGCCGGATCACCGGGTGAATTGGTGTGCCCGCGTTTCCGCAGTTCGGCGACGTCGTAGGTCTCACCCAGAGCCAGGGCTCCCTCGGCCAAGCCCGCCTCGGCCGCGCGCTGGAAGAAGAGCTGCCCTGTCGCGACATCGCCTTCTGCAAATTTCTCTCGGCCGCGCGCCAGATAGCGGCGGGCTTTCAACGTTTCCTCATCCGCGCGCTGGGGAGCTGTTTGGGCAGCGTTGGGCGGAGGACTGGGTGCGGCTGGTGAAGGTGCGGCCGGTGAGGGTGCGGCGACGGAGGGTTGCGCGGCCGACGACTTGGGCGGCGGCGCGGCCGACGGCTCGGTGCGCCCCGCCTTGGGGCTGGTCGGCACCGGCGTTAGGGAAGCGATCGTCGGCACGTCGACGAGAGCGGGAGCGCTCACACCCATTTGTGCGCCCGTATCGATGACGAGCAGCGTTCGCGCTTCCGTGAGCACCGTGCCATCAACCGCGACGAGCGTAATGGTAATCTCGCTGCGCCCTTTGGCATTCGACGGCACGTTGATCTTCAACGCGTGGAGTGCGGCGATGGGGATGGCCCAGGCTCCGGGCGCAATCACGTGACCCTCCGAGAGAGCCGCAGTGGTCGGCAAGCCGCGCAGGCGAACGAAACTGTTGCGCGGCAGGAACTCGGATTGCCCGATCTGGATCGCCAAGGGCGTCTGCGAGCCCGGCTCGGCGAAGATCATCCGGCCGACCTCGATGCTGGCCGTCGCCGTCCGGCCTTGCACCCGATGAAGGTGCTCAAACGTGCCAAGGACGACGTGGGGGGCAGGCAGTTCCGCCAGTCTGGGTGACCCGACCTGGATGAGCGGCCCAAGCGTTCGAGCGGATGCCGCGTCGGCGGTGGCGCCCGCCAGAGCGGCAAGCAGCACAAGGCAGCCAGATGCGCGAGCCTGCCTTGCCGGCCAGTTCTCAGTGAAAAAGTGCCATCCGATCATGAAGCCGCTCTGGTCTACCGATCAGCGCTTTTGCTGACGGCTCCATTCAAGAAACTTTTGGAACAGCCGCTCCTGTTCGGCCGGGTCATTGGGTGCCGCGCGCGCGGCCTGCTGTTGAGCCAAATCGATATCGACGCGGGCCGCGCCGGCCAAGACCGGCTTGCTTGCAGTTGCATTCTTGTCCAGCCACTCCTGGGCCGGCGGGAAACGTTTCCAGGCTTTGAGCGGTGTCGTGAGGTTGGCCTCCTGCCATTTGACATGCCGCGGAGG
>JBKJYG010000240.1:0-5726 GCA_046715905.1 Hyphomicrobiaceae bacterium
TCAAATCCGGCGCGACGGGATGGTCCAGGCCAGGACCATTCCGATCGCCGCGAAGGCCGCAATCGTTAAAAACGCGGCTCTGAATCCGGCGGCGATTTCAGCCGTCACCATGGCGATACGATCGGCCGGCAAGCCCGAAAGTACGACCGGCCCCTGCTCGACAACGCGCGAAAAAATGGCCGCAACTTGGGGATCGCCGACTGCGATCCATCCGAACAGAACCATACCGGTGACGGCGGTCCCGAAGGCCGCTCCCACCGACCGTGAGAGCTGGACCGAAGCCGCGCCGGCGCCCAGCGACTTGGCGCCCGCCGCGCGCTGCACGGTGACCTGCACGACGCCCATCACCGTCCCCATCGAAAGGCCGATCACGCAAAGCAGGCCCAGCACTTGATTGGTGGTGAGATACTCCGCACTCAATCCCAACCCGATCAGTCCTGCCGTGAGCACGACGAGACCGGCCGAGGGAAAGATCATCGTCAATCCTGTCCGGCTGACAATGCGCCCCGTGATCATCGAGCCGATGCCAATGGCCACCACAAGCGGAAGGAGCGCCGTTCCGGTCTCCGCCGGCGACATGCCGCGCGCCACGCGGAAGTAGATCGGCAGAAACGTGATCAGCGCCACGATGACGGCGCCATGGGAGGCCGCCAGCGCATCGCTGCGCCAGATCACCGGTTGCCGCAGCAAGGCGATCGGAATGAGCGGGAACGAGGCATGCCGTTCATGCCGCAGCAGCAGCACCAGGGCTGCCACTGCTGTGGTCAGCAGCAGGGCGGCGATCGCGACCGAGGTGGTGGTGAAGCGCTGCAATTGCGAGAGGGCAAGCAGGAACGGGCCGATGAAGGCGACGAAGTACACAAGCCCGAGCCAATCGAAGGTCCACTGGGTGCGTTCGGGCTTCAGCGTCTTCAGCCGGAACGTGAGAAACACGGCGAGGAGCCCGATCGGAATGTTGACGAGAAATACGGATCTCCAGCCGAAGTGCTCGGTCAAATAGCCGCCGGCCACCGGACCGAACGTGCTCGAGGTCACCATGACGGCGGCGAGATAACCCTGGTAGCGGGCGCGCTCGCGTGGCGGAATGGTTTCGCCGATCAGGGCTTGCGAAAGGGTCATCAGGCCGCCGCCGCCCAAGCCTTGCAGAACACGCGCGGCGATCAGCATCTCGATCGTTGTCGAAAGCGCGCACAGCACGGACGCGATCAGGAACACGGCAAGGCCAATGAACATCATGCGCCGTCCACCGGCCACATCGCGCAATTGACCATAGACGGGCGCGGCGATGGTGGTCGCAACGAGATAGGCGATGACCACCCATGAGACTTGCTCGATGCTTCCCAGCGACGCGGCGATGGCTGGCAGCGCCGCCGCAACAATGGTCTGATCGACGACGGCGAGAAACATCGGCAATACGATCGAGGGCAGAACGCCCAGGAATAGCTTGCCCGTTTCGGTCATCGCGCCTCGCCTCTCAAGACCGAAGATGTCCGCGGAGACGCGGCGCGATCGCGTGTGCTTCGGCAGCGCACGTTATCGACAAGATCATGGTCTTGCGATGTATGGGGGCGAAGGAGCGCGGCGCGCAATCATCAAGTAGGGATCGGCTTCGCCTGGCCCTGCAGCCAAGAGACAAGAGGCAAGGGCTTGCGCCTGCAGTCCGCGCACCGCTACCGAGTCACTGTTTGCAAAGGCTGATGAAAAGAAAAAGCCCGCGGTCGGGGGAGGACCGCGGGCTTGGTACCGTGACGCCAACTATGGGGGGATAGTGGGACGGCGCCACGTTTCGGACGCCCCATAAAAGCCTAACTGTGTCCCTTTTGCAAGGGGTATGCATAAAAAAATCTTGACCTATGTCGAAAAACAGTATTCCGCGTTGACACGCGATTGTTGTCCCGCCGAATCGTTGTCCGGGTCTGACCCTTCTATTCGGCCGCCTGCCGTTGCGGCTCCACAGCCGCACCCTCGGCCAACAGGGCCTCGATCTCGGACGTCGATAACCCGGCTTCCGCCAGAACCTCTCGCGTATGCTGGCCGAACAGAGGTGCCGCGTGGCATACAGCACCGGGCGTTTGTGAAAATTTCATAGGCAAACCAATGGTTTGAACGCGTCCTGCCTTTGGGTGGTCGACGCTCGGGACCATGTCGCGGGCGAGCGTCTGTGGATGCTTGTGCATCTCTCCCACGGAGAGCACCGGACCCGACGGTATCCCGACGTTCTCGAGTTCGACCAGCCACTCGGCGGTGGTGCGCTTGCGGAAGTGCGGCGACAACTCGGCCAGGAACTCGTCCAGCCGGTCCATGCGATCACGCCCGACCTTGAACCGCGGGTCGGTCGCCATCTCCGGACAACCCAGAATTTTGCACAGCATCGGGTACATTTTCTGGTTCGACGCCCCGACATTCACCCAGCCATCCTTGGTCTCGAAGGCCTGATAGGGCGTGTTCAGAGGATGCGCCGACCCCATCGGCCCCGGCGAAACGCCGGTGGCAAAAGCGATCGCCGATTGCCAATAGGTGAGCGTAATTCCGGCCTCGAACAGCGACGTGTCGACGATCTGCCCTTCCCCGGTCTTGAGCTTGTGAGCGTAGGCCGCGCACACCCCCATGGCGCCGATGATACCCGCGGTGATGTCGCACGCAGGCGATCCGACTTTGACCGGCGGCCGGCCTGGGCCCTCACCTGTGATCGACATCAGGCCCGACATGCCCTGAGCAATGAGGTCATAGCCGCCCTGGGTGGCATAGGGGCCGCTCCGCCCGAACCCGGAGATGGCGCAATAGATCAGCCCGGGATTAATGCGCTTGAGTTCGGCATATCCAAGCCCGAGCTTATCGAGCGTGTCGTGACGGTAATTCTCGATCAGCACATCGGCCGTCTTGACCAACCGCTTCAGTGTCTCCCGGCCGGCGGGCTTTTTGAGGTCGAGCACCACGCCGCGCTTGTTGCGGTTCATCATCATGTAGGCCGCCGACTCGCCCTTGATGTCGGGCGGCAGCATGCGCCGGGTGTCATCGCCGCCATCGGCCTTTTCGATCTTGACCACATCGGCGCCCATGTCCGCCAGCATGCGCGCGCACGTTGGCCCCGCCATCACATGCGCCATATCAAGAACCCGCATACCCACCAAGGGGCCGCTGCGTTGAGGGGTCGTCATTCCAGGTCTCCGATGTCCGTCGCCGTTACCCGCAACGTTGCCCTATCGGCCGGACGGGGGCAAGACCAGCTCGTCAGCCGTCGGCAGCGGCACAAACAGCGCGTAAACCTCTGCCATCTCCACATCCTCGATCCGGGCCGGCTTCCAAGCCGGTGTGCGGTCCTTGTCGACGATCAAGGCGCGCACGCCTTCGATGAATTCGCCGCTCTCAAAAAGGCGGGTGCATAGCCGGAACTCGACCTTCATCGCATCCTCGAGCGTCGCCAGCCGGCGCGCCTGTCGGATCGCGTGCAGTGCGGTCTTCAGTGCAAGCGGTGATTTCTGAGTGAGTTCGGCGCGTGCGGCTTTGGCCCAATCCTGCGTGCTGGCGAGGAGCGCGGCATGGATCGCCTCGACCGTTTCGCCCGCGAACGCGCGGTCGATCTCGGGCTTGAGATCCATCAACGGCGACTGTGGTACGGGAAATTCCTCCGCCAGCCCCTCAAAGATGACGTCGACCGGGTCGCCGTCCGTCTCGCACAGCCGGTCCTTGAGGGCGGGCAGGGCCGACGCTGGCACGAACGTTCCGGCAAACCCCATCTGGATGGCGTCGGACCCGCTCATGCGCGTTCCCGTGAGCCCGAGATAGGGCCCAAGCTCACCCGGCGCGCGGGCCAGCAGCCATGTCCCGCCGACGTCGGGGATGAGGCCGATGCCCGTTTCCGGCATGGCGAGCAGCGAGCGTTCGGTCACGACGCGATAGTGCGCATGGGCGGAAATGCCGATGCCCCCGCCCATCACGACGCCGTGCTGAATGGCCACGAAGGGCTTGGGGTAGCGATGGATGAGGGCATCGAGCCGGTACTCCTCGCGCCAGAACGTCCGGGCCGTTTCCGACCCCTCGACGCGGCTGTCGTAGAGCGAGCGCACGTCGCCACCAGCGCACAGCGCCCGATCGCCCGTGCCGTCGAGCAGGATCAGATGGACCGCCGCGTCCTTTTCCCAGGTCTTCAGTGCCGTCCAGATCTGCCTTACCATGCCCAGTGTCAGCGCGTTGAGCGCCTTGGGCCGGTTCATCGTGATGCGACCAGCCCGCCCCTCGACGCGGATGAGAACCTCGGGCTCCTGTTCGTCAACGGTCATGAGGCTGATGCTCCGGGATGATCATTGTAGCGACGGCTCTCGTTTCACCCCAGTGCCGCGATGGCGGCGGCGAGGCTTGCGCCTTTCTCGAACGGATGACCGAATTCGGCCAGCACGTCCTCGAGGTGCAGCAGGTCCATCAGGATGTCCGCCTCGGTGATGGCTCCCATGGTGCCGAAGCGCAGCATCTTGCCCGAGAGCCGGTTGCGCGCGCCCGCGATCACGGTTCGGTGTTTCTCATAGAGGCGACGGATGATTTTCGTGCCATCGAGCGTTTCCGGCACGTGAAAGCACGCGACCGTATTCGACTGCAACTCGGACATCGCGAAGTTGCGCAGGCCCAGAGCAGCCGCGCCTGCCTTGAGTGCGCGCGACAACCGGGCATGGCGTGCGAGCACGGCGTCAAGCCCCTCCTCGGCAATCATGTCGAGCGCCGTGTCGAGCCCGTACATCAGGTTGATCGGCGGCGTGAACGTCGACTCACCCTTGTCATAGGCGTCCCGCGTCCGCCGCAGATCGAAGTAGAACCTTGGGAGCCAGTCCGCGCGCCGGATCACCGCCCAGGCCTTCTCGCTGGCCGCCAGAATGCCCATGCCCGGCGGGCACATCAGCGCCTTTTGCGAGCCCGAGACGACGATATCGACGCCCCACGCGTCCATGCGCAGCTCCATGCCCGCGAGCCCCGACACCGAATCCGTGATGAGCAGCGTTGGCGTGTTTCGCACCATCCGCCCGGCCGTCGCCAGATCGCCCAGCACCCCCGTCGAGCTCTCGTTGTGCACCAGGACGAGCGCCCGATACTCATAAGCCTTGAGCCGCTGCTCGAGCACGGCCGGATCGACCGCCTGACCCCATGGGATGTCGATGGTGTCGACGGTAGCGCCCAGGGCCTGGCCGATGGTCGTGAAACGCTCGCCCCACTGGCCATTGCACACGATCAGCAGCCGCTCGCCCGGCGCGACCACATTGAGCAGCGCCGCCTCCATGACCCCGGTCCCGGAGCACGCGAACACGTGCACCGGCTGGTGGGTGCCGATAAGGGGCTGCAGCTTGTCGATCACGCGGGCCCAGATGGCGCGAAACTCCGGGCCACGGTGGCTGACGACGGGCCGTGCGATGGCGTGGCGCACGCGTTCAGGCACCGCAATGGGGCCGGGCAGCCTGAGCCGATACGTGTCGGCGGGCAGGGCTGTCGAGTTGGCGGGGCGCGGTTCGGCCGACATAAAACGTCTCCGGGGAGCGGGAATAGGAGCTGGCTGCCCTGTCATAACGGGTCGGCGGTCCTTCATCCAGCACTCCCACCCCCACTCGCCGGAGGCCGGCAGAAGGCCCGGCCCCTTTTGACGTCTTCGAATTCCGCAGCCCTCCCTTGCGCCGGGGGCCCTCGACGTTTCATGGTTTGGCGACGATCATGACCGGGCTCAAGACGTCCCGCTAACATAAAGG